>NZ_CP118970.1 GCF_029023865.1 Lactococcus lactis
ATGGCTAAGAATAGAAATGAAATTCCTGAAAAATTAACTTGGGATTTGACAACAATTTATAAAACAGATAAAGAATGGGAAGCAGAGCTAACTAGAATAAAAAGCGAACTTTCACTCGTTGAAGAGACAGACCCTGGTCATTTACTTGATTCAGCTGAAAGTCTTCTGACAATTACCGAAAAAATGCTATCCATTTCTCAACAAGTTGAAAAACTATATGTTTATGCTTCAATGAAAAATGATCAAGATACCAGAGAGGCTAAATATCAGGAGTATCAATCAAAAGCAACAGCCCTCTATGTGAAATTCGGAGAGGTCTATGCCTTCTATGAACCTGAATTTTTGAAAATTTCAAAAGAAGTTTATAACAAATGGTTGGGGGAGCTTCAAAAATTAAAAAACTATGACCATATGTTTGAGCGCCTTTTTGCAAAAAAAGCGCATATTCTTAGTCAAAAAGAGGAAAAGTTATTGGCTGCGGCTGGTGAAATTTTTGAAAGTCCTTCAGAAACTTTTGAAATTTTTGATAATGCGGATATTAAGTTACCTATGGTCAAAAATGAATCTGATGAGATGATCCAACTCACGCATGGAAATTACTCTTCCTTAATGGAAAGTAAGAATAGGGGAGTACGAAAAGCAGCCTACAAAGCACTTTATAGTAATTATGAACAATATCAGCATACTTATGCAAAGACCTTACAGACTAATGTAAAAGTCCATAATCTTAAAGCCCAAATCCGCTCTTATGATTCAGCCCGTCAAGCTGCTCTGGCTAATAATTTTGTTCCAGAAAAAGTTTACGATGTTTTGATGGAGGCCATTCATCAACATTTGCCACTTTTACATCGTTATATTGAACTACGCAAGAAAATTTTAGGAATTACTGATTTAAAGATGTATGATATCTATACTCCATTATCTAATTTAGATTATAAATTTAACTATGAAGATGGAGTGAAAAAAGCAGAAGAAGTTTTAGCGATATTTGGTAAAGAATATAAAGGAAAAGTTAAAGCAGCTTTTGAACAAAGATGGATTGATGTCGAAGAAAATATCGGAAAACGTTCGGGTGCTTATTCAGGTGGATCTTATGATACCAATGCTTTTATGCTTCTAAATTGGCAAGAAACGTTAGATGATCTTTTTACTTTAGTTCATGAAATGGGGCACTCAATGCATAGTGCTTTCACGCGTGAAAACCAACCATATGTTTATGGGGATTATCCAATCTTTTTAGCTGAAATTGCCTCAACTACAAATGAAAATATTTTAACTGAAACTTTATTAAAGGAAAGTAAAGATGATAAGGAGCGCTTCGCCCTTTTGAACCACTGGCTTGATAGTTTCCGTGGAACTGTTTTCCGTCAGAGTCAATTTGCCGAATTTGAACAAAAAATTCATGAAGCAGATGCTGCCGGTGAAGTGTTAACAAGTGAATACTTAAACTCACTTTATGGCGAAATAAATGAAAAATACTATAATTTAGCAGTCAAAGAAAATCCAGAAATTCAGTATGAATGGGCTAGAATTCCGCATTTTTATTATAATTTCTATGTTTTTCAATACGCAACAGGTTTTGCTGCGGCAACTTTCTTGGCTGAAAAAGTTGTTCATGGTTCAACTGAGGATCGTCAAAAATATCTTGAATATTTAAAGGCTGGTTCCTCAGCTTATCCTTTAGAAGTAATTGCCAAAGCTGGAGTTGATATGGAATCTACCGATTATTTAGATGCTGCCTTTGAGCTTTTTGAAAATCGATTGAGTGAATTAGAAAAATTAGTTGAAAAAGGAGTCCATCTTTAAAAATGGTTGAAACATATAAACGTACAAGTAACCCCATGATGAATCGACCAGTTGTCAAAGCAGAGTTAGTAGAATGGATGCGTTCAAGTCAAACACAAATAACCGGAGAACTTGCTTCATTAGCTTCTGTACCAGTTTTAACCCGACTTTTTCCCCTTGTTTAAGTAGAAGATGATGAATTTTAGGAGCACCATAGATTCCTCGGTTAGCATTGAAGAGTTGAGAAATTTTGAGTGACAGGTATTGTCTCCTTAATTGAGTTTTAGATGGATGTCGGTTAATCCGTTCATAATAACTTGATTCAGGAACATCAAGGAGTTGACAGCTTAGTCTGACATTGAGTGCTAAAGTTTGTATGGTTTGAGCCATATCCGCAGCACTCACTTCTTTTTCTCGGCGAATATGGTCAATACTTTTTTTAAGATGTCTCGTTCTTCCTTAACTTTAGCCAGTTGTCTTTTTAATTCTAGAAAATCAGCTTTAGAGACGGAGCTTTCATTAGATTTAGAGTAGAGGTCTATCCATTTATAAATTGTTGCAGGGGCCACGTCGTATTCTTTAGACAGCTGGGTGACGGATTGACCAGAATGATAGAAGGCGATAAGGGTTTCTTTAAATTCTTTTGAGTAGCGTTTTTGCATGTTTTTGTCCTTTGTCTAAATTATACAATAGTGACTCTAAGATTTAAGGATAACATCACTCACAACTTAGGGTTATTAATAGAGGTCAAAATATGAAAATTGGGTATGCACGTGTCAGTACTTTTGAACAAAAATTAGAATCTCAAATTGAAGTTCTGAAAGAAGCAGGAGCAGAAGAAGTTTTCCAAGAAAAGTTTACTGGAACTACAGTCGAACGTCCACAATTTAATCTAGTATTTAAAAAGTTAAAGGATGGTGACACTTTAATTGTGACAAAGTTAGACCGATTAGCCAGGAACACTAGAGAAGTTTTAGAAATTGTTCAATCGTTATTTAATAGAGGAATTAAGGTTCATATATTAAATATTGGTCTTATTGATAATACACCTACTGGTCAGCTGATTTTTACCATCTTCAGTGCTTTTGCGCAGTTTGAACGAGACCTTATTGTAACCAGGACTCAGGAAGGAAAAAATTTTGCTAAGCTTCATGATCCAAGTTTTAGGAAAGGGCGTCCTCAAAAATTTACCGAAGAACAAATTCAATTTGCTTATGAGTTAAAACAGCAAGGAATGACTTACAAGATGATTGAGCGAAAAACTGGTATCAGTATTGCGACTCAAAAACGAAGATTTATAAAAGCAAAAAATCAAGCTATTGACAAAGACTATTGAAATGTTATAATTTAGTTAACGAAGATTTGTGGGAGTGGTATCTCACAATAGGAACTGAGGAACTGCGAATTCCTCAGTTTTTTGTACAAAAAACGCCCAGTTCTGCGAAACTGAGCGAATGTGGATTAATGGCGCTTACGTCGGTATTTTAACCAATCCTTGACCAGCTCAAGGATTACTCCAACCACAATAGGAGCGACTACTGATACGAAGATTTGCAGAAGCATTATCTCACCCCCTCCCTAAGGCATTTCTGCATTGGTAAGGTACGCCACTAAAAAGTATACCATAAAAAGGGAATAGATATGTTCGTAGTAGGAGATATCCAATTATCAAGAAAACTCCAATTTTTTGGAAAGTTAAATAATGTGTACATATTTTCGACAAACCATACATTAGAAATAATAAAAAAACACCGTAGAATTGTTTGATTCATACGGTGCTTTTTTTATGTCTAATTATTTAAGAGTAGTCCAATATTTTTATAAGTCATAATTCTAGTCCGCTTTTAAAATAGTAGTGTACTGGCTAAATTCCTCTAAGTGTTGAGGGCTAATCTGGTTATCTGTAATGATGGTATCGAGTTGATCTAGATTGTAGAAGTTAAAGAAATCGTATCGATCGAATTTAGTACTGTCTACTAATAAGAATTTTTCTACAGCATTGTTTAGGGCAAGTTGTTGAATCACACCTTCCTTGTCACTATATGTAGCAATAGAATTATGGGTAACAGCATTTGCACTAACAAAAGCTTTGGCAAATCTCATTGCTTCTAAATTTGTCGAAGCCATTGAACCTACAAAAGCTCCAGTTATTTCTCTATATTCACCGCCAAGAAGCAATAAATCAATGGTTTCGCTATCATTTAGAATCAAGAACACAGGGAGACTATTTGTAATGACACGAATTTTATAACCTTTACGACCTTTCAATTCTAATGCCAGTTGTACAAGTGTAGTTCCGGGTCCAATAAAAATAGTATCGCCATCTTTGATTAAAGAGCAGGCTTTTTTAGCAATGTCAATTTTTTCTTTTGTATTTAGACTTTTCTTCTCGATATGTGTCTTTTCAAGTGGCTTTTTAGAGGAAAGCAATTGTGCACCACCATGAGTACGTGTTAAAAGTCCATCAGCTTCTAGAGCATCAAGGTCTCTACGGGCTGTCATATCGGAAATATCTAGTTCATCTATTATTTCTTTTATGGTTATGGTCCCATCAATCTTTAACATATCTAAAATTTTTTCTAATCGTCGTTTTTTGTTCATATGAAGACTTTTCTTTCATAAAGTAATTTTTTTCCAAAGATAACTCTCTTTTAATTGTATCATAAAAGATAATATTTTCAAGGTAAAACAAACAATTTCAAACAAAAACAAACGTTAGATGGTGAAATAAGAACAGAGGATTGACGTATATTAGCTTAGGTCAGATTTTGTATAAGACGAAAACAAAGTAGGACCTCTTAATCAGTAAGTTATAGAAAGTAAAAGACTTTTGTAATACCTGAATAGATATTTCACGTCCATTTTGTGATGGATTAAATGAACAATAATTTAACGGTGTTATCTATTTTTTAAAAAAACAAATAAAACAAACAAAAAATTAACAAAAATAGTTGCTTTTTGTTTGAATGTTTGATATCATATAAACAAAGAAATGAGGAAAACGTTATCTTGAACATTTTGCAAAATATTTTCTACTTCTACGTAGCATTTCTTTTTAAAATTTAGGAGGTAGTCCAAATGGCTATTGTTGTTGGTGCAGATCTCAAAGGTACGAGATTAAAAGATGTTGTGAAAAATTTTCTTGTAGAAGAAGGTTTTGAGGTAATTGATGTGACTAAGGACGGACAAGATTTTGTTGATGTTACCTTGGCAGTTGCCTCTGAAGTAAATAAAGATGAGCAAAACTTAGGTATTGTAATTGATGCTTATGGAGCTGGTCCATTCATGGTAGCAACTAAAATTAAAGGTATGGTTGCAGCAGAAGTTTCAGATGAACGCTCAGCTTATATGACACGTGGACATAACAATGCACGAATGATTACGGTTGGCGCTGAAATCGTCGGTGATGAGCTTGCTAAAAACATCGCTAAAGCTTTCGTCAATGGTAAATATGATGGCGGACGTCATCAAGTCCGAGTAGATATGCTTAACAAGATGTGTTAAGAAAAGGAGTTAAAAAATGAAAATCGCAATTGGATGTGACCACATTGTCACAGATGTAAAAATGGCAGTATCAGAATTCTTGAAATCAAAAGGACATGAGGTCCTTGATTTCGGGACATATGACCACGTACGTACTCACTACCCTATCTATGGTAAAAAAGTCGGTGAAGCAGTAGTAAGTGGTCAAGCAGACTTGGGAGTATGTATCTGTGGTACAGGTGTCGGCATTAACAATGCAGTCAATAAAGTTCCAGGTGTTCGCTCAGCGTTGGTTCGTGATATGACGTCAGCTCTATATGCTAAGGAAGAACTTAATGCGAATGTTATCGGTTTTGGTGGAATGATTACTGGTGGTCTTCTTATGAATGACATCATTGAAGCTTTCATTGAAGCTGAGTACAAACCAACAGAAGAAAATAAAAAATTGATTGCAAAAATCGAACACGTTGAAACACATAATGCACATCAAGCAGATGGGGATTTCTTTACAGAATTCCTTGAAAAATGGGACCGTGGTGAGTACCACGATTAAGGTATAACCAATGATTCTGACAGTCACACTAAATCCTTCAGTAGACATCTCTTATCCTCTAGAAACATTGAAAATTGATACAGTGAATAGGGTGAAAGATGTTAGTAAGACAGCTGGTGGAAAAGGCTTAAATGTTACTAGAGTCTTGTATGAATCTGGTGATAAAGTTACTGCTACAGGTTTCTTAGGTGGTAAAATTGGTGAATTTATTGAAAGCGAATTAGAACAATCTCCTGTTAGTCCAGCTTTTTATAAAATCTCAGGAAACACTAGAAACTGTATTGCTATCTTACACGAGGGTAACCAAACAGAAATTTTGGAACAAGGACCAACAATTTCTCATGAAGAAGCAGAAGGCTTTCTTGACCACTATAGCAATCTTATTAAGCAATCAGAAGTTGTCACAATTTCAGGAAGTTTGCCTTCAGGACTTCCCAACGATTATTATGAAAAACTTATCCAACTTGCTTCGGATGAAGGAGTAGCAGTCGTTTTGGATTGTTCAGGTGCACCACTTGAAACAGTTCTAAAATCGTCGGCTAAACCTACTGCCATCAAACCTAATAATGAGGAACTTTCACAGTTGCTTGGAAAAGAAGTAACAAAAGATATTGAAGAACTCAAAGACGTTCTTAAAGAGTCACTTTTTAGTGGTATCGAATGGATAGTGGTCTCATTAGGTCGAAACGGTGCCTTTGCAAAACATGGTGATGTTTTCTATAAAGTAGATATTCCTGATATCCCAGTTGTTAATCCAGTCGGATCAGGGGACTCAACGGTAGCTGGTATTGCATCAGCTTTAAATAGTAAAAAAAGTGACGCTGACTTATTAAAACATGCGATGACATTGGGTATGTTAAATGCTCAAGAAACAATGACAGGGCATGTGAATATGACTAATTACGAAACACTAAACTCACAAATTGGAGTAAAAGAGGTATAAAAATGGTACTTACAGAACAGAAACGCAAATCTTTGGAAAAACTTTCAGATAAAAACGGTTTTATCTCAGCTTTGGCATTTGACCAACGTGGTGCTTTGAAACGTTTGATGGCACAGTATCAAGATACAGAACCAACTGTAGCTCAAATGGAAGAACTAAAGGTTTTGGTTGCTGATGAACTTACAAAATACGCTTCTTCAATGTTGCTTGACCCTGAATATGGACTTCCAGCAACAAAAGCATTGGATAAAGAAGCAGGTCTTCTTCTTGCCTATGAAAAAACAGGTTATGATACATCAAGTACAAAACGTTTGCCTGACTGCTTGGATGTTTGGTCTGCAAAGCGTATCAAAGAGCAAGGCGCTGATGCCGTTAAGTTCTTGCTTTACTATGATGTAGACAGCTCAGATGAACTTAACCAACAAAAACAAGCTTATATTGAACGTGTTGGTTCTGAATGTGTCGCTGAAGATATTCCTTTCTTCTTGGAAATCCTTGCTTATGATGAAGAAATCTCAGATGCAGGTTCCGTTGAATATGCAAAAGTGAAACCTCGCAAAGTTATTGAAGCGATGAAAGTTTTCTCTGATCCACGCTTTAACATTGATGTTCTTAAAGTAGAAGTACCAGTTAACGTTAAATATGTCGAAGGTTTTGCTGATGGTGAAGTGGTTTACAGTAAAGCTGAAGCTGCTGACTTCTTTAAAGCACAAGAAGAAGCGACTAACCTTCCATACATCTACCTAAGTGCAGGTGTATCTGCTAAATTGTTCCAAGAAACATTGCAATTTGCTCACGACTCAGGTGCCAAGTTTAATGGGGTGCTTTGTGGACGTGCTACTTGGGCAGGATCTGTAGAACCTTACATCAAAGAAGGTGAAAAAGCAGCACGTGAATGGTTGCGTACTACTGGATTCGAAAATATTGATGAACTTAACAAAGTTCTTGTTAAAACAGCTAGTCCATGGACTGATAAAGTATAGTAAAAACATAAAACGGAGGATATTGGTGTGAACAGAGAAGAGATGACTCTCTTAGGGTTTGAAATTGTTGCTTATGCTGGAGATGCTCGCTCTAAGCTTTTAGAAGCGCTTAAAGCGGCTGAAAATGGTGATTTCGCTAAGGCAGATAGTCTTGTAGTAGAAGCAGGAAGCTGTATTGCAGAGGCTCACAGTTCTCAGACAGGTATGTTGGCTCGAGAAGCTTCTGGAGAGGAACTTCCATACAGTGTTACTATGATGCATGGTCAGGATCACTTGATGACTACGATCTTATTAAAAGATGTGATTCATCACCTCATCGAACTTTA
This sequence comes from Lactococcus lactis, assembly GCF_029023865.1. NCBI lineage: Bacteria > Bacillati > Bacillota > Bacilli > Lactobacillales > Streptococcaceae > Lactococcus > Lactococcus lactis. Next base: position 8,074 of record NZ_CP118970.1, read on the forward strand.
TAAAAGAGGAGCAAAGTAATTAATGCATAAACTCATTGAACTTATTGAGAAAGGGAAACCATTCTTTGAGAAAATCTCTCGAAACATCTATCTTCGTGCTATTCGTGATGGATTTATTGCTGGTATGCCAGTCATCCTTTTCTCATCTATCTTTATCCTTATTGCCTATGTCCCAAATGCTTGGGGATTCCACTGGTCAAAAGACATTGAGACCTTCTTGATGACTCCTTATAGCTATTCGATGGGTATCCTAGCATTCTTTGTTGGTGGTACTACCGCTAAAGCTTTGACGGACTCAAAGAACCGGGACCTACCTGCGACCAATCAGATTAACTTCTTATCTACGATGCTAGCGTCTATGGTAGGGTTCCTTTTGATGGCAGCTGAGCCTGCAAAAGAAGGAGGCTTCTTGACAGCCTTCATGGGAACAAAAGGCCTTTTGACAGCATTTATCGCAGCCTTTGTGACAGTTAATGTTTATAAAGTCTGTGTAAAAAATAATGTTACCATTCGTATGCCTGAAGATGTTCCACCAAATATCTCTCAAGTATTTAAGGACTTGATTCCGTTCACCGTCTCAGTTGTTCTCCTATATGGACTTGAACTCCTTGTTAAGGGAACTCTTGGTGTAACTGTTGCAGAATCAATCGGTACCCTTATTGCTCCTCTTTTCTCAGCTGCAGATGGTTACCTTGGAATTACACTTATCTTTGGTGCTTATGCCTTCTTCTGGTTTGTTGGTATTCACGGTCCTTCAATTGTCGAACCAGCAATCGCTGCTATCACTTATGCCAATATCGATGTCAACTTGCATCTTATCCAAGCTGGACAACATGCAGATAAAGTTATCACTTCTGGTACTCAAATGTTTATTGCTACCATGGGTGGAACAGGAGCTACATTGATTGTTCCATTCTTGTTCATGTGGATTTGTAAATCAGATCGTAACCGTGCCATCGGACGTGCCTCAGTTGTTCCAACATTCTTTGGGGTTAATGAGCCAATCTTATTTGGTGCACCAATCGTATTGAATCCGATTTTCTTTGTACCGTTCATTTTCACTCCGATTGTCAACGTTTGGATCTTTAAATTCTTTGTTGACACATTGAACATGAACTCATTCTCTGCCAACCTTCCATGGGTTACTCCTGGTCCGTTGGGAATTGTACTCGGTACTAACTTCCAAGTTCTATCATTTATCTTAGCCGGACTCTTGGTAGTTGTTGATACTATCATTTATTACCCATTTGTTAAGGTATATGATGAACAAATTCTTGAAGAAGAACGTTCTGGTAAAACAAACGATGCTCTTAAAGAAAAAGTAGCTGCAAACTTCAATACTGCTAAAGCAGATGCCGTTCTTGGAAAAGCAGGCGTTGCTAAAGAAGATGTAGCAGCAAACAATAATATCACAAAAGAAACTAATGTCCTTGTTCTTTGTGCAGGTGGAGGTACAAGTGGCTTGCTTGCCAATGCCTTGAACAAAGCAGCAGCAGAATACAATGTTCCAGTCAAGGCGGCAGCGGGTGGTTACGGTGCTCACCGTGAAATGTTGCCAGAGTTTGACTTGGTAATCTTGGCTCCACAGGTCGCTTCAAACTTCGATGATATGAAGGCTGAAACAGATAAATTGGGCATTAAACTTGTAAAAACTGAAGGAGCTCAATATATCAAATTGACACGTGACGGAAAAGGTGCTCTTGCATTTGTTCAACAACAGTTTGATTAATAAATTTGTAAAAGTTATTTGAGACGAGATCACTCATTCCATTTCCTTGGTTTTCAGAACACAGAATCTCGTCTCAAATGCTTTTTTTGAAAGGACTTACACTTATGACTAAAACACTTCCTAAAGATTTTATTTTTGGTGGTGCTACAGCTGCTTATCAAGCAGAAGGTGCAACTCACACAGATGGTAAGGGCCCAGTAGCATGGGATAAGTATCTTGCAGACAATTATTGGTATACAGCAGAACCTGCAAGTGATTTTTACCATAAATACCCAGTTGATTTAGAATTAGCTGAAGAATATGGTGTTAATGGTATTCGTATTTCTATTGCCTGGTCTCGTATTTTCCCAACGGGTTACGGTGAAGTAAATGAAAAAGGTGTTGAATTCTACCATAAACTATTTGCTGAATGCCACAAGCGTCATGTTGAACCATTTGTGACTTTGCATCATTTTGACACACCAGAAGCTCTTCATTCAAATGGAGATTTCTTAAACCGCGAAAATATAGAACACTTTATAGATTATGCCGCTTTCTGTTTTGAAGAGTTTCCAGAAGTAAACTACTGGACAACTTTCAATGAAATTGGCCCAATTGGTGATGGTCAATACTTGGTTGGTAAATTCCCTCCAGGCATTAAATATGATCTTGCCAAAGTCTTCCAATCACACCACAACATGATGGTCTCTCATGCACGTGCTGTAAAATTGTATAAGGATAAAGGTTATAAAGGTGAAATTGGTGTTGTTCATGCTTTACCAACTAAATACCCTTATGATCCGGAAAATCCAGCAGATGTTCGTGCTGCTGAACTTGAAGACATCATCCATAACAAATTTATCTTGGATGCAACCTATCTTGGGCACTATTCAGATAAAACAATGGAAGGTGTCAACCATATCCTAGCTGAGAATGGTGGAGAACTTGATCTTCGTGATGAAGACTTCCAAGCTCTTGACGCAGCTAAAGATTTGAATGATTTCCTTGGTATCAACTATTACATGAGTGATTGGATGCAAGCTTTTGATGGTGAGACTGAAATCATTCACAATGGTAAGGGTGAAAAAGGAAGCTCTAAGTACCAAATTAAGGGTGTTGGTCGTCGAGTAGCTCCTGACTATGTTCCGCGCACAGACTGGGATTGGATTATTTATCCTGAAGGCTTGTATGACCAAATCATGCGAGTGAAAAATGATTATCCGAATTACAAGAAGATTTACATCACTGAAAACGGTCTCGGATACAAAGATGAGTTTGTAGATAATACTGTTTATGATGATGGTCGTATTGATTACGTGAAGCAACACTTGGAAGTTTTATCAGACGCGATTGCGGATGGTGCAAATGTTAAAGGTTACTTCATTTGGTCACTTATGGACGTTTTCTCATGGTCAAATGGTTATGAAAAACGGTATGGATTGTTCTATGTAGACTTTGATACGCAAGAACGCTATCCTAAGAAATCAGCACATTGGTATAAGAAATTAGCAGAAACTCAAGTGATAGAGTAATATCAGCTGAGAATGTAATAATTTGTTATCTGATTTTTAGATCAGGCTTTGAAAAGGTATATATTATTAATTTCGAAGATTGTCCTATAATTCCTGAGCTTGAAGCTACCTCACTACAAAATGTAGTAACTGGTATGTTTCACCTGGAAAAGAATGGATTTGCCATTCTGATTTAGCATTATCCGAATTTGAATGGGAAGTTTTACAATTACTCGATGTAGCAATATGTGAGACTGTTCACTTCGAGGTAGATTATTTGCCTTTCCAATAACAAAAAGAAAGGAATTGACTGTGACTATCGAATTAAAAAACGAGTATCTTACGGTTCAGTTTAAAACACTTGGTGGCCAACTGACTTCGATTAAAGACAAAGATGGGTTAGAATATCTCTGGCAAGCTGATCCAGAGTATTGGAATGGACAGGCACCAATTCTATTTCCTATCTGTGGTAGTTTACGTAATGATTGGGCTATTTATAGACCTCAAGAAAGACCTTTTTTTACAGGTCTAATTCGTAGACATGGTTTTGTTCGAAAAGAAGAATTTACTCTTGAAGAAGTTAATGAAAATAGCGTGACTTTCAGTATTAAACCAAATGCTGAGATGCTTGATAATTACCTTTATCAGTTTGAACTAAGAGTTGTTTATACCTTAAATGGGAAATCCATTAGAACCGAGTTTCAGGTAACGAACTTGGAAACTGAAAAAACGATGCCTTACTTCATTGGAGCCCATCCAGCATTCAATTGTCCTTTAGTAGAAGGCGAAAAGTATGAGGACTATTCTCTTGAATTTAGTGAGGTTGAGTCTTGTTCGATACCAAAGAGTTTCCCTGAGACAGGGTTATTAGATTTACAAGATCGGACGCCATTTTTGGAAAACCAAAAGTCTCTTGATTTGGATTACTCACTTTTTTCTCATGACGCCATTACACTTGACCGACTGAAATCTCGCAGCGTGACACTTCGCTCGAGAAAGTCTGGTAAAGGTCTTCGAGTTGATTTTGATGATTTTCCAAACTTGATTCTGTGGTCTACAACCAATAAAAGTCCATTCATTGCCTTAGAACCTTGGAGTGGGCTTTCCACTTCACTTGAAGAAGGTAATATTTTAGAAGATAAACGACAGGTAACGAAAGTTTTACCTCTAGATACTTCTAAAAAGTCCTATGACATTACGATCCTTAATTAAAATCTGTTATAATTTTAGCCTTAAATAAAATTTGAATACGTTTGCCTTGTGGTTATAGATTGGTCTTCTTCGTGCCAATCTTACATCGCAAGGTTTTTAAGTTTTTTATGGGTCTATGTCAACTGTAGTGTGTGACGAAAAGCTAATGATGTAAAAAAGATGATCAATAGCGTACAAGATGAAACCAAAAAGGACATCAGACAGCTACAAAAACAAATCAGAAAATAGTTTGGGTACGGAGGAAATCATAATGTTAAGAGAATTTAAAAATTTTATTCTACGAGGAAATGTATTAGACTTAGCAGTTGGGGTAATTATTGGGTCCGCATTTACTGGATTAGTAACTTCTTTGGTTAATAATCTCATTAACGCCTTAATAGGAATGTTTGTTCAAAGTACAGCCTTGGCTAACTTCTACTTTTATATTGATAAAATAAAATTCACTTATGGAGCCTTTTTAAATGATACCATTAACTTTGTTATTACTGCATTTGTTGTTTTCATAATAATAAAGTTTGTTAACAGATTAATTCCACATAAAGAGAAAGAAAAGCAAGAAAATCAAAATAAAGAATTGGACACTCTGATTGAGATACGTGACTTATTAAAAATAAAATCTAAGTAAAAAAGCTTAGAAAATTATCATAAATTGATTTTGGTAGTTAACTATGGTATTATTTTACTGTACTAATCAAAAACTGCTCTTCTTAATCTAAGCGCAGACGCTAAAAACTGATCATTATGTGCTGTGATCAGTTTTTTTGTTTTAATTTTCTCCTTTTTATAAATATTGATAAAGATTCATTTATATTTTATTGGACTACAATCAAATATCTAAACACAAAATGAACAATATCTTTCGAAAATAATTTTTGAGTTCAGTTTTAAATAAATATTTCCATCAAAAATCTCAGTCATTAATTTTAAAATCTCCATAGTAAAATTTACTTCTGACTGAAAGAGATTTCTCATTATAAAAAAGAAAAAATTTTTAAAAGGGAATTTAATGATTTTCACTCTAGAAATAATAAGTTTCGAAAAAATTATTGTTTTTCCGAAACTTATAATCAACATAAAACGCATGGTTAAGCGGTTTTAGTTTTTCAAAGGTTTACAAAAGCAAAAAAAGCACCTATTATGGCAACTTTATGAGAGTATGAGAGTGTTTTTAATTAGCCTTAACATAGTGCAAAAAGGATATTCTGATTTTTAACACGATTCGTCAGAGTATCCTTTTTTTATTGATTATTTTTGTGCGTCCATTTTAAGTAATGTGTTATAATCGTTTTATATTTTAGATATCCCTAAAATATATTCCTTTCTATCGAGCTGCCTTCCTTTTGGAACTCCGAAGGCAGTTTTTTAAAATAGAGGAAGTGACAAAAAAAAGAAGTTGTGATAAAATAAAGGTAAAGAAAAAAGAGCTTGCACTAACAAGCTCTAATGTAGCCGTTTTAAGAACGGTAGCACTACATACATCAAAATGGCCTACTGCGTGCTAAGCTGAACGGTCATTTTTTATTACTTGTATTTATCACAAGAATCATCAAGGTCGCAAAAGCAATCATGAGACTCAATGCCTGAAATACAGTCAAAAAATTTTCGCCTTTCATGTTTTGTGAGGGTTTGCCCACGAAATAATCATAAGCACCACCTCCAATCAGGCTACCGTTCATAAACTCTACAAACATTATTATAACAAAAAAAGCCCCGTAAGTCATAGACTTACAGGGCTTTTGAAATATTCATTAAAACCTTGGGCCGGCAAAGGTTAAAGTCATTTCAGGGTGGGATTTATAATGTCCCACAACATCAACTCTCCATTCTCCTCTCAGGATTTGACACATAATAGGGAAGGCCTTTTTAAAGCGAACGAGTTCATCATTATAAGTTGCTGAAGCAAATGGTCGTGCCTGGTCTAAGGTCATCAAGAAACGAGGGTCTGGAGTATCGCAAATCAGGTCATGACAATAAAACTGATTGAAGCCGTCAATGACGAAGTATCCACTATTTATTTTTTCAAAGGAGTCCTTACAAAAGGCTGACTTTTTATAATAGTGCCAGCCTTCTTGTTTGAAATATTTTTCAGCGGCACTTTTATTTGTTGCCCACAGGGGAAGTTCAAATTCAAAGCCATCAGGGTCGGTATATGTTTTTCCGTCTGAAAATTGACTTAACGTCAGCAGTTTTTAGTATGATTACTGCTTTTATTATTTACTCCAAAACTGTTGTTTTACCTTTGTGTCGGTAGATTGTCGTTCTTTTGTCGTCTATCTGTCGTGTACATGTTTAAAAAAATAGTTTATTATATATTCATACCCGAATTGCTAGTTAATTTCATTGGAAAATAAATAAGTCGTGCTATCCTAATCTTAAACCACTAAGCATTAGAAAGCGCACGACTTATATGACTTATAATAGCACACTTCCAAAAGTTTTTGTTTATTTACTGACAACCATTGAGACGCTTTATCAAACGAGTGTTCCCCTTGAGGTTCAAAACCGAAAGAACGTCCATCTCGCAACATCAGATTGCTTAGTTATCGCTTGTTACCTCTGGGGCGTACTGCATTTTAGTGAAACGCTTAAAGCTAGGCACCAATTGGCTCAAAGTTTATTTCCTAATTTCCTAGAATATTCTCGCTTTGTCCGCCGTTGTAATGCCCTCTTACCGAGTATCCAAGTCATTCGCCAAGCACTCGTCTTTAAAGAGGTTGAAGGAATGAGTGTATCCATTATTGACAGCTTCCCCATTCCTTTGTGTCAGCCTATTCGTAATTTCAGAAGCAAAGTTCTTGGAGATTATGCAAATGTTGGTTACAATGCTACAAAGGGACAGTACTTCTATGGATGTAAATGTCATGCTTTAGTCAGTGAATCAGGCTATGTCATAGACTACACAATTACTCCTACTTCAATGGCTGATAGTTCAATGACCGAGGAAGTGTTGAGTCAATTTGGGACACCAACAGTCCTTGGAGATATGGGATATCTAGGTTAGTCACTGCATGATAGGCTGGAATTAAAAGGAATTGATCTAATTACACCTGTCAGGAAGAACATGAAGCAAAAGAAAATCCTTTTCCCTAATTTTTCAAAACGTAGAAAAGTGATTGAGCGAGTTTTCTCTTTTTTGACAAATCTAGGAGCTGAGCGTTGTAAAAGTCGTTCGCCTCAAGGTTTTCAATTGAAATTAGAGATGATACTTTTAGCGTATTCTTTACTGTTAAAATCAGCTAAATCACTGGAACCAGAGACTTTAAGATATTCTATCGGGTATCAAGTCACGGCTAAATAATCAACTAGCAATTCGGGTTTAAGTATATGAAAATTATAGAAAGGCTGTATTAATGTGTAACCATTAATGCAAAAGTAAAAAAATGGCACCAACTATTGATGGAAAACCAATTTTAACCCAAAAAAACATTGTAGATATACTTACAGAGTTAGATATTAAACGTGGCGATACTGTACTTGTACATTCCTCATTGAAATCCTTAGGGTATGTTATTGGGGGTGCAGAAGCAGTAATAAATGCCATTATAGACAGGGTGGGAGAAAAAGGGACAATTATAATGCCTACTCAGACCATTGAGATGAGTGATCCAAGCACATGGTTGTATCCTCCAGTAGCTCCTGAATTTTGGGACATTATTCGAAAAGCTCTCTTACCATACAACAAAGATACTACTCCTGTATCAAAAGGAATTGGAGTGATACCGGAAACTTTTAGAAAATTTAATGGTGTTATTAGAACTTCACATCCGCTATACTCTTTTGCAATTTGGGGTGAATTAGCGAGATACTTAAATACTCAAGAACTTGATTATGGATTAGGAAAGCACTCCCCATTAGGAAAATTGTATTTAAAAAATAATAATGCAAAAATAGTATTAATTGGGACAGATTTTGAGTCAAATACGTCAATACACTTAGCAGAACACTATTTAAATAGAAAAACAATAATCCAAAGTTCATATGTACTAAAAAATTTAAAGAAGAGCCGAGTTATTTTTAAGGATATTCCTTTAGATATTTATGATGATTTTTTAGAATTTCAAAGGTATTTTGAAAGTAAAAATGAGATTAATAGAAGGAAAATTTATAAAGGCTATTTATCTGTTTATAATTTTAGAGATGTAGTAGAACAGGCAATAGAGTATTATAAATTAAAAGATTTTATCGAAGGGAACAACAGAAGTAGTCAATAGCCGTCTACCAACAAATTCACCTAATAGTCCAGTATAACCCAATCAGTTCTGTTGCAAAGTTTGAAATTTTAAAACAACGTTTCTGACCAGTGTTCCTCTGAAGCTGTTACTCCCATTAATACCTTGATTTCAGTAGATACTGAAATCAAGGTATTAATGGGAGTAACAGCCTAAGATATTTGGAGTTCAGAGAGGGCGCCTTTGATTTTCAAACTTCGCAACAGAACCCTTACATTCTTGGACTGTATCCTCTATCGTTTTTATGCTTTTTCTTCTTCGGTTTATGAGCGAGACGTTCAGGTTCGCTTTCCCCTCGTAAAATCGTAAAGAGTAGATTTGTTCCTAGTCCTTTGAGCAGATTGAAATTATTTGTATTGTTGCGGTAGTAGTTTTTTTCTTCCACATTTTTTTCTTTGTTAAGTTCATCTTTGACATTCGTATAGTTTTTATCAAACACAGCTTTTAATGTTTGCTTGCCTGCTTGACTAAAATCTTTCGTTTGAACACATTCATTGAAAAACATAACTTTCATGCTTGGATTTTCAAAGAACTGTTTTTCTATTTCTGATAAGTGAGTGTGTCCTTCTTCTAATAAACCTGTAAGCAAGCGTTCTTTCGTTGCGGTATCGTACTTCATAGGTTGTCTATCATTCAAAACATCAATCACTACTTTTTCTTCGAGTTGGTCGCCAAAATAGAGAATAGCATTGCACAATTGCTCTTTTTGTAGTCCATTCAATTGCTTTCTGTCAATCATTGGCAAGTGTTCTTTTATCGTTGTTTCATGGTAATAATGAACGGCTTTTATTGCCATTTCATAGCGAGCAAGGGGTTGGATAATGCCTTGGAAAGCTTTTTTAACTTCGTCGGATTGACGAGCAACACTTTCTTTATTCTCTAACTGAATATCGTGTTTAGCACAGAATGTTTTAAGAATAGCTTCTTGTTTATTCAGTTTTTCTTTCATCACACGAACACTGATATACGGGTCTTTTAAAAGCAAGGATAGATTGTGTGACAATTCCTGTTGTTGGCTTTTAAATAAAATTTGTTCCGTTTCTTTTAAGTCAAAAAGTTGTTCATTATGAATGGTTTTATCAACTAATTCTCTTGCCATATAAGGACTAAGTGCGTTTGTATTGACTTTTGGATAGTGAGCAGAAATAAACCGTTGGGCTTCTTTATTTAAAAGAATTTCTGCTTGTTCAACCGCTTCTTTTTGGTCTTTAATTTTACTTAAAATCGGTTCTTGTTCTTGCCCATTCGTCATCGCTTGTTTAGCTAGTGCAGAGTTTTTCCAGTTATTTAACATACGCTTTTTATCTTCCAATTTCTCAAAGGAAATAAAGACGTTAAGTTCTTTAGAAAGGTCAGATAAAATACGTTTTTCTTTGGGCGTAAAATGACGAGTAAACGGATTTGTTTGGTTCTTTTCTTCGTTTTCTTTTTCTAGTTGTTCTTGTTTGTATAAGAGTTGATTATACTTTTTAATTTCTCTATTGATGTCCCCGTTTTCACTAGGCAATCCTTTTAATTCAAGTTGATGGGCATAGCTTCCAAGGTGTTTTGTTGGGAGTTCTTTCTTTCCTTGTTCTTTAAAACTTTTATCCGTTACGGTTATGTTTAATCCTTTTTTTTCTAAAGAGTCATTAATCGCAATTGCCCAATTTTCACGCCATTGTTTTAAGCGTTCTTTACTATCCCAATCCGTTGTTTTTTCTGTGGAGCATTGATAAGTTTTCTTTTCTTTATCGTAAATTTTGTTGCCTTGTTCATCATAGTGATAAACTTTTTTTTGACGAGTTCCCCAATCCCCGTTTTCTTTAAATGGACGGTTTGTTGTCATAATATGAGCATGAGGATTACCGTCTTTATCTCTATGAATAGCAATATCAGCCACCATGCCATGATTGACAAAATTTTCTTGACAATAGTTTAAAAGGAGTTCTTCTTGTTCTTCTTCGTTCAATTCAGAAGGCAACGCTAAAATAAAATCTCTTGCTAGTTGAGCATTTTTTGATTTTTCGATTTTTTCTACTTCGTTCCATAATTTTTGACGGTCTAACGTCCAGTCCGGTGCATTGCTTGGTTTTAAAATAAAAGTTTTAGGAGCAACACTTCGACCATAGAAATTAAATTTGTTATAGCGTTCACTGTATAATTTTTCCCCACTACGATAAGAGGCGCTAGCAATTGCAGACTGTCCTTTCCCTCTTGAAATAACTTTAGCTTCAAAATGATAAATAGCCATAAGAAGTGTTCTCCTTTCTTTTTTATTTTTTACACGAGCAAAGCGAGTTTTTTCAACACGTTCAATCTGAAAGATTGGCAATTTATAACATGATTTTTCATGGTATATAAGTGCGCCCTTATATCTTATAGGGATATTTTACCACTTTTTATTAGTATTTTGTACTTATCTGTCTTTTGCCTTATTTTGATGGATTTGATAGAATATAATTATCAAGAAGTGTTTCAAATAAGAAAGGACTAGGAAGTTATGGCAAAGAAAAAAAGCTTGGAAGATTTACAAAAAGAATTAGCAAAGAAACAAGAAGACATTAAAATTATCAATAGAAAAATTGGACAACAAAAAAGATACATTAATACTCGTATTGGAGAAGAACTCTTAAAAGGTTTAGAAATTTCTATTTCTGATTTTGATTCAGAAGATAAGATTAAAAAATTTGTTTCTTTAGTCATTTCAAATTCAAAAAATGCAGTTCATCAACAATTCAAAAATACGACTTTAGAAAATGAAAATAAACCTTTGAATGAGTAATAGTTATGACTATTAAAAATAAAAAAGATTTATCTTCCTCGATTGAACAGTTAGAAAAGGCAATCAATAAGCAAGAAACAATTTTAAAAAAATTTGATAATGAACAACTTGATTTTGAACAAATTAAGAAATTAGAAAATTTGTTGATTCAAGAAAGAGAAAAAGCAAAACAAGTTCAAATAAAAATTAATCGTTCTGTTTTACAGAATAATTCTGAAAACTATAAAGAACGAAAAAAACGGACACGGCAATTAATTCAAAAAGGCGCTTTACTTGAAAAATATCTTGAAGCAAAACATTTAACTGTTGATGAAACAGAACAACTTTTACAAGTTTTTGCAAATATGATAAATGAACAAAAACCTGATAAGTATAAAAAATAAAAAAAGTTTAGAGTAATCTCTAAACTTTTTTTATTTTATTATCCATAATTTTTTTGCCACACCTTGGGCAATAGACACCACCATATTGTTTTGCTTTTTTTACTTTTAAACGAGAAATTTCTAAAATATAATCACAATCTTTACACAAAAATTTTTGTTTGATACTAATTATTTTGTTCATTTAAAGTTCCTGCCTTTTAACCGTTGGTAGGTATTGTTCAATTGCCTTTTTAAGATACTTTGCAATGTTCCCTTTTGAATAAGGTTCTTGCTTCTCACGAACGTATGAGAGGTGCTTTTTGACCCCCTCAAGTCCTCGTAATGTTTTGAGTTCGTCATACTTTGGATAAACATTTTTTTGCAAGCCAGCCATAAGTGTTGTATCTGTCATTTCATAAGGCGATAAAAGGAAATTCTCCAATAATAACCTTGTATATTTACTTTCCATTGCTTGCTTAACTAAAATAGCTTCACTTTGTTCTTTTTCAATTTTCACTTCCTTGTACGTTTTATCCTCTAGCTTGTAACTGTTATCGTCTGCTCGGCGTTTCTTCGTAATATGAAAGACGATAGAATCAATCGAACGCCCTTTCTTAATCTTGTCATAAGTCACGTTAAAAGAGGTATGTTCTGTAATTTCTTCAATAGAATTTTTTAAAATTCTTTTTTCAAAATTTCTAAAATCTTTATACTCATTAACTGTATCTGTCATAATTCGTAACTCTTCCATTGAAATGGTGGGGTTGCGGTAGGCTTCCACTTGCTCCACTCTCCGCCCGCCCTTGTTGCTGTAATGCTCGTATTGATTGTAATTCATGGATAACCACCGATACAAGATAATGCTGTACTTGCTATTGAGTTCGGCTATATCTGATAAAGCGTGTTGGGTAAAATTCTTTTTGAGATTGATTAAGTAAGGCATAATTTCACGATGAAATTCAATTTTTACTTCGTCGTTATAATCCGTCCATTCTACGTAAGGGATAGGCACAATGCTTTTGAATTTAAAACCCTTTCCTTGTTCTTCTTTGATTTGAAAAAAAGCTTGTTTTTGCATTTTCTCAACCGCTTGTTTAAAGCGACTATGCTTATCATTGTCGGAAACTTTAAAGAAAGCGAAAAGGTCAGTCTTTGAGAGATAAACGGTATTGTCTTTCGGTGGGTTCTCCGTATCAATACACGACACCGCTAATTCAAACATTTTCAAGGGTGTTTTATCCATTTTAGCAATAGACGTTATCAAGCTGTTATGCTCTACCACTTTGCGTTTTTCAAGGTCATTCAAGGTCAGTACCTGCTTTTGATTATTTTGTTTTTCTGTTATAATGGGCATATAAATACGCTCCTTTGCGTGTTTTAGTCTGGCATAGAGAAACCATTTTTGCGAGTGAATTTCTCTATGCTTTTATTATATCACTACACGTGTACTTTAACAATTTTTTTGTACACATGTAAACAGTTTTTTGTACACATGTAAACAGTTTTTTGTACACATGTAAACAGTTTTTTGTACACATTAAATTCTGTAAAACCTTGCAAACACTTGCTTTTTTAGCACGCAAAAGAATAAAAGATTAAAATATATATGATAAATATAAATAGGCTTCGCCTTTTTTATTTTTTTCAAAAATTAAAATCAAGGTCAAAAGAAAAAGTCAAAACCATTGAATTGAGGTTCTAAATTTAAACTCCCTACGTTGCTCTTGTCGCTCCGCTTGTACACTCTAATTTTATATTAGATTCATTCTGCCACTAAAAAGAACTCCCTAACGGTCGTGACTACTTTGTTTAGATGAAAAGCTTTAAATAGTCCTAGAAACTCATATTTTGCATTCTAAGACATTTTAAACGTGAGTTGGTAATAAATATCATAGTTAAAAGAAAAAGCCCTTCTGAGGGCTAATATCAGCTTATTATTTTCTGTCTTCTCTTATCACGTTATATTTTTGACGATAACGTCGAAAAGTCGTTCGATTAATTCCAGTTTTACGCTCGATTTCTTTTTCTGTTAATCCTTGTTGGTATAAATCAAAGGCATGTTGCAAGCCCTCATCTTCAAAAGAATATTTCTTTTTTCGTCCTTTAAATCGTCCGCGTTGTTTGGCAATGGCAATACCTTGGGCTTGCCGTTCTCTAATCCGTTTTCGTTCACTTTCTGCTTGGTATTTGTACAATTCAATCATTAAGTTATTGATTAAACGCCTTAAATTATCGTCTTCAATCCCTGTCATGGATGGCAAGTTTAAGACTTCCAGCGTTGCGCCTTTTTGTTGAATTTGGTTCATCAGTTCGGTCAATTCTTTGTTATTTCGTCCTAAGCGGTCTAATTCTGTCACCACGACAATATCACCCTCACGTAAATAAGTCAGCATGGCTTGTAATTGAGGACGTTCAGTAGGATTGTCCGCTTGCCTTATCTGAAAACACCTTAGAAACGTCCTGTAAGGCTTCTAACTGGCGGTCTAGGTTCTGTTCTTTGCTTGAAACACGAGCATAACCTATTTTTGCCATTTTCTACTCCTCCTCTTTATCATTATTGGCTTCTGCCAAATCGTCCAACGTTTTAAGTAAATCAGATAGTTTATCGTGTTTCACTTTATAAATCACTTGCTGTTTTTTATCCTTACCAATGGTGATGTAATCGCCATAAATCATGTATCTTCTGACAAATTTTGTTCCACGGTTCAAATCCAGTGTATACGTATCAGCACCGACTAAACCGCCAGTATCTTTGACCTCATTTTTTTTGGATAAATCCAACTCATCAAGATAATCGACAATTGATGAAACCATTTCTTTTTTCTTGATATTCATATCCGTTTCTTGAAATTGATAGTTACTCCCATTGGTAATGGTAAAATGAATACGGTCAATATTCTCTTTCGATAATTTTTGGGAGTTCGTACCACATGCTACAAGTCCAAAAATAGCTAGAAGAACAATACTACTAAATGCGATTATTTTTTTCATTTATAGTTTCTCTCTTTCTTTTATGATTGTTTACAATCCTTTTGATAGTAATTGGAAAAATTGTGCTAAAAAGTCCACAAACTCTTTTTCACTCATGATAATCAAAGGCTGTCCTAATTCAATCGCTTGTTCTGCTTCTGTCAGTTTTCGAGAAGGGGAATAGCCCTTGATTAAATCAATGGGGAAATAGCCTGTCACCAGCCGTGTGGTTTTTTTCGTGACACTACTTTGATTATGACCTTCTAGCCCTGAAATAATAGCTTGCGCCTGTTTTCTCGTCATTGTGGTGAGTGTTCCAGTGAACACGAAATATTCATTTTCTAACAATTTTCCACCTTTTTTGAACAAGTCTAATGAACACCTGCAATAGCTATTATACCACTAACTAAAAATAGTTCAATAGAGTATACCCCAATGTCATTAAGTTAAGGAAAACAGTATCATTTTATTCTTAAATATTTTGTTTTTCTATCTCATTGACGTTCTAATTTCATAAATGAATCACGCAAAAAAACGTCCTACTTGTATAGTCCGATTGATAATCTTAGGCAATACGATATAAAAAACCAGGAAATTTCTTTTTTATTAATCTTCTTTGATCACTCCGATTCGGCCTTATGGGAAGAAGATATCGGCTTATCAATTGCTCTACATTGACGTTTTGATCAAGGAAAAACCGCCTACAAATCCCAAAGGCCTGTGTAAAATTAATCTGGTAGGAGTGTTTTAAACGATTAGATAAGACCACAGCCAAAGTAATTGTCATTGAAAAATTATACATAATGAGACGGGCAAAGATTTCTTGGATAATAAAGTCAAGTTTCTTTGAATGGAAGTGGCTTAAACCTAGAGCATATTTCAATTCTCTAAAGGAAGTTTCAATTCCCCAACGCAAGTGATAAAGGACTTTTAGGTCTTCGCTTGTAAATAGGAACGGATCCAGATTTGTCACTAAGGATTCATAGGTGTCCTCATTCAACTTAATTCTAACGACTCTGAGACTGATCGGATAAGTTTCTTTGGAGCGGATAGGAAGATAATCAAAATTCGCTCTTTTATGCAAGAAATGATAATGTTTATCTTTTTTTACCTTATTTGTCTGTCTTCTTGTTAATTGAAGGGTTATTTTTTTATCAAATGTTCCATCTGATGGCAAATCAAGGCCATTAAGCAACCCATTACTCTTTGTATCTTTTGCTCGAATCAAAAATTTTTGTCCGCTTTTTTTAATGTGTTCATAAACATTAAAAGATTCATACCCACGATCCGCAATAATAATTGTTGGACTTGTGAAATCAAAATCATCAACTATCTGACACAAACTTTTACGTTCATTTAACTGCTTAATTTTTTGAAAGTCCACTGCCACGTAGTGTTTATTTAAAGGATCATATAAAGCATTAAGGTGAAGTGATCCAACATGCTTCCCAAATTTCCCAACTCTATAATGGGTATCTGATTCTTTTTCATTGTAAGGGATATTAAGATCAGAACCATCATGGGCAAATATTCGATAGCCTTTGTATAATTTATTGGGTTGTGCTGAAGGAATAGTTCGGTAAAAGAGTTGCTCAAATGCTTTTAACTTTATTTTACTACGAGCTTGTACCAAAGCAGACGCGGTAGGGGTTTTTAGGGTGAAATTAAAATGTGAGAGTAATTCACTAGATAGACTTTGCCCTCCAAAAGAGAGGATGATTTTAATCGTTGTCTCAAAAGATAACTTTCTATTTCTAGAAAAATCAAAAGGAGATTGAGCATAAATTTCAGGATGATTGGTAATCTCGTGGATTTGATCTTCTAAGTTTTTCTTTATTTGATGAGACACTTGAAGTGTTGATGGAACTTTGGTAGTATTAAGCAATAGGACATCCCTCCAGAATACGTAACGCTTTGACGTTTTATTATTGATAAAATAATTGTATCAAGAGGGTGTTCTTCTTGCTTAGAATAAAATAAAACAGGAGGTGATTAGATCCTTCCTGTTTTTCTGTTTTCCTTAACTTAATGACATTGGAGTATACCCTGGTGTCCTGTTTTTAAATTGATATATATAAAAAGTACCTGAGTAATTAAAAGTTACAGGTACTTCTTTTACTTTCTGATATTAATTGTTAAATAGTATTCTCAATTCAATTATTACCTCCAACCGACCAAATTGGAATCATAGCAGCGGATAAGGTGGCTGCTCCACTAATATTCTCCATAAGACTTGTGGTATTGTACAAATTAACATAAAAGTTTGAAACAGGTTTTGTTAGTGTTCTATTAATAGCATTTCCTCTAAAAGCAAGTATGAGTTGGTTCATTACTCTGGGCAAAAATCCCGTTTTTTCTAAATCTGTTTTAGCTGATATCAAAACGCCTCTTTCCTCTTCAGTAATATCAGGATTTAATATTAAATCATAAATACTATCCAAGAAGAGTTTTTCCCCTTCTGTCAATTCAACCTTTTTTTCACTAAACATTTTAATCTCCTTTATTAACTATCATCAATAGTTTAGTTTTCATTCCCTATGAATGTATTTCATTATATACCTATTTCTATATATATACCCTAGCAAACAAAAATCAATAGCTGACAAATTAGATAACCTAATTTAAGGCTTTATATTAACAGAACTATCAAATAAAGGAATATCTAATTTATTATCCTCTAAAAATTTGGTTACTTTCAACTTATCTTCAGCTGAACATCTTTTGCCAAAAGTAATTGTCATATTATTGAATATAGTTGGATTTAGATCTAAATCCAAGTATTCTGTGGGTTGAACAGAAGTAAAACTATTTACTATTTCAGACATATCTCCTACATTTGCATTCATTGATTTTAAAATTAAATCTATTGATAGAGGAAAAATCTGGAAAGAAAATCTTTGTTCATTTTGGAAACTCCACTCAGTTGTCTTATATATTCCATTTGAAACTAAATTAATAGATGTATGAGTTTCATTTGAGGAAATTACCTGTGGAGTAGTCAAGGAAATATCATCAGTATACTGTATTTGTTCCAAAGATGGCACATATTTATTATTAGTAACTAATAAGCCTGATTTCAAAGGATGTAATATCTTTACTATATCAATTGGTTCAGAAGATTTAGAAAAAGAAAATTTTTCCGTCAAAAAAACCTCAGTTTCTTTTTCAAAACTGATACCTATGCATACTCCAGTCATATTATTAGAATACATCGTCCATTGTGGAATGCTATTAGGTGTATCAGTCCAACAAGAAACATACTTAAATCCACCTAAGTTGCCGAAGTCTGAAGTTGTAGGTTCTAATGGGTCATCAACATAAAGCAAACTTTTAAACCTTAAAGTCTTATTCTGTAAGATAAGTAGCAACGTGTCAACCGATGTATAATGATAGAGAGTCTTCATAAAATTATCCTTCTTTAGATTATATAGTAATTATTAGTAACTTTTATTATATAATATACATAAAAAACAAAAAAGACAAGGTCAAGAAACCTTGTCTTTTTGTATATTTGATAATATAATTTATTCAGTTACCAAAATGGTACCATAAATTATTTTGAGGTGTGATATTATGTATGAAAGTTATACACGACAGGTTTTGCCATCAAAGGAGTACCGTGAATTATTAGGTACTTGTTTATGTGTTTTCAATGCAAATAATAGTTTTATTATTGAAAATGTTTTAGCTAATTCGAATGATCTGAGTTGGTACAATTTAATGGACTTAGAATCTGGAAAGCTACAAAAACAATTTAAGAAAATGGAAGAAAGTTTTCCTGAAGATATTGTCAACATTTTTTTTGACCTTGTAAAGAGAAGAAATAGAATAATTCACAGCTTTCAAATTACTCAAGATGATTCACAGATCTTAGCAACTAAGACTAAAGTAAAAGATGATAATTTACAATTTGTTATCTCTAAAGAATATCTTTTAGAATTTATTGCGATTAATGAAAAACTTTCACTTTTACTTTATGATTTTAGAGGCTTTTAATATAAATTATCTAATTTGTCAGCTATTGATTTTTGTTTGCTAGGGTATAGATGTGAATAGGTATCTATCGTAGTTGTGATAGAAGCATGTCCTAAACGTTCTTTTACTACTAGGTAATCTTCTCCTTGGTTAATCAATAATGAAGCGTGTGAGTGTCTAAAATCATGAATTCTTATCCTTTTCAAGCTAGGGTCTCTTTGAAGTATTTGTTTAAACTTTTTATCAATCATATTTTTAGTTACTGTTACTGGTGTTGATTGAATAACTTGCAAGTTTTGTGTCGAAGTGGTAAATTGACTTAGTATTTCACCCTGCTTATTTTTCCACTCTTTCAAAGTATTCAAGAGTTTTTGATTTAAAGTTATATACCTTGTTACATCTCTTGTTTTTGTACTATTTACGTGGTTGGTTTTATTTACATAGTAAACAGATTTAGTGGTTCTGTTGCGAAGTTTGAAAATCAAATGCGTTCTCTCTGAACTCCAAATATCTTAGGCTGTTATTCCCATTAATACCTTGATTTCAGTAGACACCGAAAAGCCGAAGAGCGTTCCATTTCTTCGGTTCTTTTTATATATTCCTCGAAGGGTCTCCATGCCCTTAATCGTGGAAGAGGCTGTACGGAGACTTTGATAAAATTTAATCCGTCGTTTAATAGGTCGATGGTCTTGTTCTATTAAATTGTTAAGATACTTCACAGTTCGGTGCTCTGTCTTAGTATATAAACCCACACTCTGTAACTTTCTAAAGGCGAAGCCAAGAGAAGGTGCTTTATCGGTCACAATTGCTTTCGGCTCACCAAACTGTTTATGGAGTCGTTTTAAGAAAGCATAGGCTGCTTGCGTATCCCGTTTCTTTCGTAACCAGATATCTAAGGTTAAGCCGTCCGCATCAATTGCACGATAAAGATAATGCCAACGTCCCTTAATTTTGATATAGGTTTCGTCCATTTTCCATGAATAGAAGGATTGTCTATTTTTCTTCTTCCAAAGATAATAGAGGACTTTGCTGTACTCTTGCCCCCAACGATAAATCGTAGTATGACAAACATTTATTCCACGATCATATTACAATTCCTGAACTTCACGATAGCTTAGATTGTAACGCAGGTAGTAACCAACAGCGACAATAATGACGTCTTTTTGGAATTGTTTGCCTTTAAAATGATTCATTACTCTGTCCTCTCTGTCTTTTTTCTCAATTTTACACTAAAATAGATTTTTTGGAAAACTTTGCAACAGAACCCTTCAAGTAATTTTTTATCTTGTAAAGCTAATCGTTGTTGCTGGTCTAGCAAACTAGTCAAAATTTCTATTTGCTTGTTTTGAGCGGTTGCTCCTTTGTACGTTTCATCTTCTAGCTTATAACTGTTATCATTTAAAATCTTTTCGGTATTGAAGAAATAAATATAGTCCACTAACAAAACAAGCAATCCCATATTTAAACATAAAAAATTGATTGACTAAATATCCTCTTGGAAAAAACATATCACATGCGATAATAGCAACCAACATAACGTAGGCGCTTTTTAAACTAATCAACAAGGTTCTTTCGTCACTTTTACCCATTTTTATAGAATAAGTAACTACAAAAATAGCACTGAACATAACAAATATAAAACCAATTCCCACAAGTAGATTAAAATTGCCAATTGATTGTTCCGACCATTCCTTCAGAGGATAGAACATGGCTTCTGGTATATCACTTAAACTTTTAATTTTCATTTTCTGCTCCTCCTAAATCATAAGAAAAAATATCTGTTATATCTACTTTGAAAAAAGTTGCTATTCTAAATGCTAACAAAAGAGTAGGAATATACTTCCCTTTTTCCATAACAAATATTGTTTGTTTAGACACTCCTATTTTATCTGCTAATTCCTTTTGAGATAATCGAGCTAATACACGAAATTCATATACTTTATTGTTAATGGAATCGCCAAAGTCTTTTTTCATAAACTGACCTCCTTAAAACAATAATACAACAAACTTTTAAAAAAAGTAAAGTATAATTATATTTAATATATTTATTATTTACTTAACCAAAAATAGAAAACTAGTCATAACTTCCCATCATGTCTAATTTTTAAACTTTGAGTTGATATGAGAGCGCAAAATTACTTCCTAGATTTATCGTTTACAATCAGTCCAAAGTTTCAGGATTTTCCATTCAAATTATGTTTTAATAGTATTAAAATAACTGATGGAGAATATTTAATATGAAAATAGGTAAGCGAATTTTATTAGGTTTAGTGGCAGTATGTGCTTTATTTTTAGGAATTATCTATTTTTGGGGGTATAAATTCAACATATATTTAGTACCACCCTCCCCTCAGAAGTATGTTCGAGTTGCCTTAAAAAATATGGATGAACTTGGGCTATTTACTGATTCAAAAGAATGGGTAGAAACTAAAAAAAAGACGATAGAAGAAACATCAAATGCTAAAAACTATGCAGAAACAATCCCTTTTTTACAAAAAGCGATTAAAGTTGCAGGAGGAAAGCATTCTTTTATTGAACATGAAGAAGACATATCAAAAAGAAGCATTACAAAATATATAAAACCAAAGGCAGAAATCGAAGGCAACACTTTAATATTAACTATTCCTGAATTTACTGGAAATAATAGTCAAGCATCTGATTACGCTAATTTTTTAGAATCTTCATTGCATAAAAACAACTATAATGGGGTAATTGTTGATTTGAGGGGGAATAGAGGTGGAGACTTATCTCCTATGGTATTAGGATTATCCCCCCTATTGCCTGATGGAACTCTATTTACTTATGTTGATAAAAGTAGTCATTCTAAACCTGTTGAACTACAAAATGGAGAAATAAATAGTGGCGGGTCATCAACAAAAGTAAGTGATAATAAAAAAATTAAAAAAGCTCCTATTGCTGTATTAATAGATAATAATACAGGGAGCTCCGGCGAATTAACCGCTTTGTGCTTTAAGGGAATACCTAATGTTAAATTTTTGGGTTCTGATTCAGCAGGTTATACTTCTGCTAATCAAACCGTCTATTTATATGATGGCTCAACATTACAAATAACTTCTGCTTTTGTAAAAGACAGAACAAATAATATTTATAAAAATTTTCCTATTAGTCCGGACATTCAAACAAATAATGCTAAAAGTTCTGCAATAGAATGGATAAAATCTCAAATAAAGTAAAGCAAAAAGACTTGCCAAGAAAAACATATGGTAAGTCTTTTTTGCTAGTCAAAACTTAACGTTACTTACTATGATATACCGAAAGCAAGTACCAATGCAGGTAAAATGTTGTTTAAAAAGTGTATAGCTATACTAACTTCTAATCGTCTTGTCTTAAAGTAAGCTATAGCACAGGTCAATCCAATTAAACCATAAATAAGAAAACTGATGATGTTTGTTGGGGAGTGCATCAACCCAAAAAGCACACTACTTACAATAATTCCAACAACTGGAAGGTCTTTAAATAAATAGCCGACAATTCCTCCTCTAAATACGATTTCTTCCATTATTGGAGCTGCAATCCCAATAAGTAAGATAATTAATAATGGGTTTTCACCTGTAAAAAGTTGTCCTATCGCTTCATCATTTGCCGTCTGTGTGACTCCTGTGGCATTAAGCAATAATGTACCACCAATTCCGACAGTCCGAGCAATTAGGGTACCCACTAAGATGTATATAATGTTTTTCTTAGTGAGGAAATCTTTGCTTGGCGTTAAAAAGCCTAACTTTTTACCTAAATACATTAATAAGTAGATATTCCCCACAATAAATATAATTAGAATGAGTACAGCTAGTAAGGATAACTTGTGTGCACCGGTTTCTAAAGAAAAACCTTTTGCTCCACCATAAACAGCCATCCCTATTTGACTGAGTATTGCAAGCCCCAATACAATAAAAAATTTCTTAATATAATTCAAAATTCTTTTCCAACTTTCATTAATAGATTAAATTTAGGGTACTGGAAATTTTTATAACAGAACCCTTTTTATTCTTTTTGAATTCAAATATAGATTATTATTATTCTTTTGCTCGTAAGAAAAAGAGTATAAAGCCATTATCCGATTTTGTAGTAACTGCATTAGTTGGTAACACTGTCAAAATAAAGAACAGTAACCCTATCGCGTATGTCAAAAATGTGAATATTGCACTTCCGCCGCTTTGTTGTAAGGTACTTATTGTTTCTGTGCAGCTAGAAGCAATGGATATGCCCCATAAAACTAAAAATCCTCGCCCTCGTAAACCAGCATCTCGATAGCGTCTCACAGCCATAGCGAGGCTTGGAAGAAATAATGATATCCCAATAAAAGCCATAATAAACAATGGAATAATAAAGCTTTCAAACGTAGAAGCCAAAAAATCAGTTTCGTTTGCACTCCCTGAAATACTCATAGCAGAACCAATTGCTACATAGACAAAAAATATAATTGGAACAAATGAAATAATCATTAAAATTAACGTCATCCACCAATATCCAGCTCGAGTCGTTCTTCCCTTGAAATCAATATATCCAATAAAAAAATCCTTCAATGCTCGTCCAAAACTCACTTGCCCAGGAACTTCATTTATTTTTTCCATAATTAAAAATCCTCCTTCTTCTAAATCAATCATAACAAAATAAAGAATAAAAAGAGAATCCTATAGATTAATTCTCTAATATCCAACCCCAAAATAGCTATTTTATTAGTCACTTGTTCATTATTAATGCTTAAACCATGAGACGAGCATTGTAACAACGAAAGCTAGTATGCATAAGATTATTGTTATGAAAATCTCTTTTCTTTGTTGCTTTTTAGTTTTATCTTCCAAAATTTTAATTCTATTTAAAAAAATAGAACATCCCTGCAATATTTACACCAATACCAATACAAGTGGCTTTTAAAATTGATATTGGTAACTCTGCACCATAATGGCTAATCAAAATTATGAATAAAAAAACTAAATCTGTAATGACTGTACAGTATGAATATTTTTTAAATTATTAATCTCTGCCTTTTTCTTTATATTTTCTACCACTTCTGACCCCTCCGTTAATAAATTATCTAAAGATATTTGAAATAAAGAAGCTATACGAATAAGGTTATCAATATCAGGAGTCGTCTTCCCAGTTTCCCAATTAGATATAGTTTTGCTACTAACTAAAAGTTGATTAGCTAATTCTACGTTTGTTACTCTAAAAACTTGACTTAACGTCATACGACGTGGCCCCTGCAACAATTTATAAATGGATAGACCTCTACTCTAAATCTAATGAAAGCTCCGTCTCTAAAGCTGATTTTCTAGAATTAAAAAGACAACTGGCTAAAGTTAAGGAAGAACGAGACATCTATAACTTTCGGAAAAATTAAAATTTTTCCGAAACTAATATTGATAATAGGTTTTATGCTGAGAAGCAAACTAATTATTTTGATAAAATTAATCAATAGAAAATATTATTCTAAATTAATTTAAAAAAATCAGTATCCTGGATGTTATAATTAATATTATTCAATAAAGAAATCGAAGGAACTCAAAAATGGAAGATATTTTTCAAATTACAATTATACTTTTCTTCTCTATGTTAGCTACGTTGCTTTCAAAGAAATTAAAAATTCCGGAAGTTGTTGGTCAGATGTTGATAGGAATAATTCTTGCCCCATCAGTACTGGGTTTAATTAATGGAGGACATACTATAGAAGTAATGTCAGAAATTGGAGTTATCCTCTTAATGTTTCTAGCAGGACTTGAAAGTGATTTAGAAGTTCTTAAAAAAAATCTGAAACCCTCAATTCTGGTTGCATTATCAGGCGTTATTATTCCAATAACTATCTTTGGAATAGTTGCTTTCTATTCGGGAAGATCTATCTCTACTAGTCTTTTTTATGGTATAGTATTTGCAGCAACGTCTGTATCTATTACAGTTAAAGTACTGCAGGAGTATGGTTATCTTTCAACAAAAGCGGGGAATATTATACTAGGTGCTGCAGTTGTTGACGATATTTTAGCTATATTGATTCTTTCCGTGTTTAAAAGCTTTAAGAATGGTGAAGGAAATTTAATTGTGCAGTTTTCAATGGAAATATTATTTTTTGTATTTTTGTTTTTTGTACATAAGTTTATCCCTAAAGTTTGGAAATTTATAAATAAACTGCCAATTTATGCCAAAAATACGACATCAGCATTAATAATATGCTTGGGTTTAAGTTTACTTGCCGATAAAGTTGGTATGTCAGCTGTAATCGGAAGTTTTTTTGCAGGGATTGCAATTAGTCAAACAGAAGTTTCTGAGATAATTGAAGAGTATGTTTCTGCAATCGGTTATGTCATTTTTATTCCAATTTTCTTTGTTTCAATAGCAATTTCTATAAGTTTTGATGTTTTGTTTGAACATCCATTTATTGTTATTTTATTTACCTTACTAGCCATTTTGACTAAATTTCTTCCTGCATATTATTCTGGTAAGGCGTGTAACCTACAAAAAAGTGAGTCACTTCTTATTGGTACAGGAATGGTATCAAGAGGAGAAATGTCACTTATAGTTGCACAAATTGGATTAAGTGGAGCTATCATTAATAAAAATATCTATTCAGAATTAGTCATTGTCATTATTTTGACGACACTATTAGCTCCATTTCTAATTAAAATGGTAATAAAAAAAGATAGTGCAAGGAATATATAATTAGAAATCGAGGAATATGGTGCTTTTCAAGACGTTGACTTATTCTCAAAAAATAGTTTTGGGATTTATTCTATTAGGATTGATAGGAACCATTTTATTGGCATTGCCTATTTCATCCAAAACAGGTAACTGGACTCCACTACTTGATAGCTTATTTACTTCAATTAGTGCACTATGTGTCACAGGATTGACTGTTTATGATACCTTTACTCATTGGTCTTTTTTGGGACAGTTGGTAATTCTATGTCTAATTCAGGTTGGTGGGATTGGTTTCATGACAGTTATTATCAGTATATCTACGGGATTAGGACATAAAATCGGTTTACATGAGCGACAACTATTGGTTGAATCATCAGGACTTTTACATTCCGCAAATCTCTCATTTTTAGTAAAGCGTATCACGATTTTCGTAATAATGATAGAAGCCATTGGAGCAGCCTTACTTTCAATACGTTTTATTCCAGAATTTGGTATAAAAACGGGAATTTACTATGGGGTATTTCATTCAATTTCGGCATTTTGTAATGCTGGATTTGACCTCATGGGCCGATTTGGAAAATATAGCTCCTTAACTCCCTATAGTACTGATTCATTAGTAATATTAACAGTTAGTATTCTGATATTTTTAGGAGGCCTAGGTTTTATTGTCTGGGATGATATTTTACGCTATAAACTAAATTTTAAAAAATACTCTTTGCATACAAAAATAGTGCTTATTACTTCAATTGCCTTCACTTTAGTTGGAAGTATTTTATTCCTTCTTATTGAAAATAATCATATTTTTAAAGAGGTGGGAGTAAAGGGAAAAATACTATCCAGTTTATTTTTGTCTATCTCCCCTAGAACAGCGGGTTTCAATGCTGTAGATTTACCAATGCTTACCAATGCTAGTATTTTTTTAACGATCCTTTTAATGATTGTTGGAGGTTCATCCGGATCAACAGCGGGTGGTTTAAAAGTTACTACTGTTGCTGTTTTGTTTTTCAGCGCTTTTGATAATTCGAGGCGGAGACCAACATCTTCTATATTGAAACGGAGATTTTCCGATAATACAATCAAACAAGCTAGCGCAATGTTTACTTTTTACTTAATTATTGGAAGCGTTGGAGCTCTCATATTAAGTTCTCTTAATTCCTCTACTTTGGAAGAAATTATTTTTGAAGTGTTCTCGGCTTTAGGAACAGTGGGAATTACACTTGGTATTACTCCTAATTTAGGAGCACTGTCTAAAATAACTTTAGTAGTTTTAATGTTTGTAGGTCGAGTGGGCTGGATGTTATTAATTTTTGCCATTGTTGGTAGAAATCAACAAGCGCCAATAAGTAGAGTTTCAGAAGAAATCATTGTTGGATAGAATTGGAGAATAGAAGAATATGAAATCTAAAAAGTCTAAAAAATCTATACTTATCATTGGTCTGGGTAAGTTTGGAAGGTATTTAGCATTAAAAATGCAAGAGCTTGGTAATCAAGTTATGGTCGTAGATAAAGAGGAAGCAGAAAGTCAAAAACTTGCAACTAAAATTGATGATATATTTATTGGAGACTGTACAAATGAAGAGGTTTTAAAATCTTTAGGTATTACAGATTTTGATATTTGTTTTGTCACGATCGGTGAGAATTTTGAAGCTTCTATAACAATAACCATGCTTTTAAAAAAATTGGGAGCAAGGTACACTGTGGTAAAAACCGGAAGTGATTTACAGTCAGATCTTTTGAAAAAAATAGGAGCTGACGAAATTATATATCCAGAAAAAGAGCTTGCAGAAAAACTTTCCCTGAAATATCATACGGGTTATTCAATGAAATCATATTTAGAGTTGAACCAAGATTATTCTATTATAGAGATGGACGTCCCAAAGCACTGGATTGGTAACTCATTAACGGAACTCAACCTTCGAAGAAAATTAGGATTAAATATTATTGCAATAAAGAACAGTGGTTCTGTAAATGTTGTCCCTGAGCCAGAGGAGCATTTTAGAGAGAATGATGTGATAGTAGTTGTTGGGCGGCAATCGACAATTATTGAATATATTCAGGAATAAAGAAAATTTTTCACCAATATTTATAGTATATATCTATCCGAAAAAGACAACTTTTCCTGAAACTTATATTTTTTTGTCTTTGCGTACGTCAACTATTCAAATTAGGAAGAATACAATAATATCTTGGAGGATTTTCATTTGAATTTTGAACCGCATAATCCCAAGAGGGATGAACATCTTTAGTATGCTCAAACGTTTGAAAAAAGCATTCCATAAAGTTATATGCAACATCTCTAAGGACTAAGTCTTGATGAAGAATACAGGTTGATGCATTAGGTATTTTATTTCCTAATGCAAATTCGAATGTTGAACAACAATTAAGTACTGCAAGAGAAAATTGATGTGAATGAGTAGCTCTCTTGAATGCTTCAAACCTCATATTTGAGTCCACAAATTTTAGCATAACATTTCTTCTTGAATTATCAGTATGTCCAGCTATATGAATTATATCTATATGTGGAAATTTTTTAAAAATAGTAATAAACAGTGTAGTAGTGCATCCTTGTATTGGAAGCACTACGTAATTTGTGTTGCTTTCCATAATCTGAGAAATGTTATCTACTTCTTCGTTTGAGAATAAAATCAACAGATAAAATTTACCTTATATCCATTGAACAGATTATAAATATTTCTTAAATATAAAATAAAAGTAAAATCTGATCTATGACAAGACTAGTTGCAAAATTGCTAGTCTTTTTTGCCTGTTTTCCCTAAAGCAGTATTACTTTATCAAGAGAAAAGTATTCGTAAAGTAATACCTTTTTTCTTAACATCATCTTTGATTATAAATGCTATTACTCTTCGTTTACTACCTACTTAAATTAATAAACTATTCTTCTAACTCTTTTAAACTATCATCTATTTAAACCTCTTTCATAATTCAAAGAATAACCTATGAGGTACTATCATGTTCTTACCAATTAAATACCAAAGGCACACCTTAGCAAGAGAAAAGTATTACTTTAGTAATACTTTTTATAGTTCACTTTTTTCAATTAGCATGTCAATAATTACTGACCTTGATTTAGCATTAAATTTTTTTACTAATTCATCTAGTTTTTCTGAATTACTTTTTTTTATTGAAAAACTAGTTTTGATTTTTTTCTCCCAACCCAAATTTGTGTTATTATCTTCCGAAATTTTTTTTACTACTTGATAATCATTATTATCAAAGGTCATATCTTCAAACTTGTTTGCCATTTTACTCTATCCCCTTTGTTTCTATTTGGTTGAATACTTTTTTTAATGATGCAATGAATTTATTTTGTGTATGAGTTTGCCCTGTCTCTTCTAAATAATCAAATATTCCCTTTTTAAGAAGCATACTTGTATTAATAGCTTCTTTTTCAGGTACAATTCCGATTACATCATTTATACTTTTTAACGCTTCTAAAAATTCTTTAGATGAATTAGTATTGTGTTTAACTCTATTTCCTAAAAAATAGATTTTTGCGCTAACATATGATTTACCACTGACAGGATCAACAACTTCATTTTTTAAAGTTGAAACGCTTTGTAATACCTTGGTATGACTTTCGTATCCAAAACGACTTGGTTCCATTGGTGATATTACCTTATCCGCAACTGCCACACCATTTTTGGTTAATAAATTCCATGCAGGTGGTAAGTCTAAAATAATATAATCATATTTTTGATTTAGTTCTTTTGAATTTTTTACAAACCACATAAATAACAATAATTCTTTATTAGGTTTAGTTGCCAAGTTATCTGCGATTTCTTCTAAATTACTAGTTGAAGGAATTACATCAATATTTTTTTCAACCGTAGTAGCAATGATTCCAATTTGGGGATTGCTGAGAATTTCTGAAATATTGTGTTTATCTTTAAAATTAAAATCTTTTGTCTCAAATGTACCAGTTAAACTTTTTTGTGAATCCAAATCAATTAATAATGTACTTTTATTATTTTCTTGCAAATATTTTGCAAATTGGAAAGCCATTGTAGTCTTTCCTACACCACCTTTAATTGCCATAAAACTAATTACTTGCATACCTTATTCTCCTCTTTCAACTACTTTAGTATTCCGTAGGTATTACTTAAGTCATACCTATATCTTAACACTTGCGTAAGATAAAGTCAAGAAAAAAGTCATACCTTTGCACGACCTTTTTCTTTCTTTTGTGTTAACTTCTTCCTTACTCTTTCATTTGCTGTTTACTCAACCTTGAATTAAGATATTGTTTTGCTGATATACTTAAATACTTTACGATATTCTTTTTATCATTTGAATAATCTACCATCTTTCTTCGTACATAGTCCATATGCGTTTCTAAGGCATCTTCTCCGAGTTCTTTTACAAGTTTATCATACACAGGATAAACACTCTCAGCAAGCTCTAAAATCGTGTCCTGGTTTGCTATATCAGTTGCATACAACAAAGAGGAATTTATAAGTTTCATGGTAAAAGGATTTGCAACTGCTACTGCATAATTAACCTGATTTTGAGCTTGATTTTGTTCTTCAGTTAATTGTGCTTGTACATCATTACGTTTATAGTTCTCATCTTTCCAATTTGCTTTCTTAACTATATGAAACTGTATTGAATCGATTGAACGTCCTTTTTTTATTTTTTTATACTCAACATTAAAATGAGTAAAAGAATTTATTTCTTTAATTGCATCTTTTATGACTCTTTTTTCAAAATTATCAAATCTACTATAGTCATCAACAGTATCTGTTAATTCTCTTAAGTCACTAATTATTATCCTAGGACTCTTGTAATCTTCCAATTGTTTCTTCGTTCTATTAGGTTTATATTGGTAATGCTCAAATTGATTATAAGACATAGAGAACCATTTATATAAAATAATACTGTACTTGCTATTCAGTTCCATAATATCTGATATGGCATATTGCGTAAAATTATTTTTTAAATCTATGAGATAAGGCATAATAGCTTGATCAAAACGTATCAAAACTTTATCATTATAATCATTCCACTCAACATAAGGTATAGGTACTATCCGTTTAAACTTGAACCCTCTATTCTTTTTCTCCTTTATTCTGAAAAAAGCTTGTTCTTGCATTTTTTCAACAGCTTCCTTAAAACGACGATGTTTATCATTATCAGAAACATCAAAAAAAGTAAATAATTCCTTTTTTGACAAGAATACTATATTATCTTTAGGAGGAGCATCAGTATCTATACATGAAACAGCTAGCTCAAACATTTTTAATGGTGTCTTATCCATTTTTGCAACTGAGCTAATTAAATCGTTATGCTCTGCCACCTTCCTTGAACTTATTTCCTGTATTTGTTTATTTCTTTCTCCTGTGTCTATCTCTTGCATAATCCACTCCTTTTATGATTTAAATAAATAATAACACAAAGCACCTACAAACACAAATAATTTGTAGGACTATACACAGTTTTTTGTAGGACTATACACAGTTTTTTGTAGGACTATGCACAGTTTTTTGTAGGACTATAATCCTGTTACCCCTTGCAAACACTATATTTTTTTTTTCGCAAAAGAACAAAAGACAAAATATATAATATAAAATAATTAAAAGGGACTCTAAGGAGTCCCAATTTTCTTTTTTTAAAATACCCGAATTGCTAGTTGATTATTTAGCCATGACTTGATACCCGATAGAATATCTTAAAGTCTATGGTTCCAGTGATTTAGCTGATTTTAACAGTAAAGAATACGCTAAAAGTATCATCTCTAATTTCAATTGAAAACCTTGAGGCGAACGACTTTTACAATGCTCAGCTCCTAGATTTGTCAAAAAAGAGAAAACTCGCTCAATCACTTTTCTACGTTTTGAAAAATTAGGGAAAAGGATTTTCTTTTGCTTCATGTCAGGTGTAATTAGATCAATTCCTTCTAATTCCAGCCTTTCATGCAGTGACTGACCTAGATATCCCATATCTCCAAGGACTGTTGGTGTCCCAAATTGACTCAACACTTCCTCGGTCATTGAACTATCAGCCATTGAAGCAGGAGTAATTGTGTAGTCTATGACATAGCCTGATTCACTGACTAAAGCATGACATTTACATCCATAGAAGTACTGTCCCTTTGTAGAATTGTAGCCAACATTTGCATAATCTCCAAGAAATTTGCTTATGAAATTACGAATAGGCTGACACAAAGGAATGGGGAAGCTGTCAATAATGGATACACTCATTCCTTCAACCTCTTTAAAGACGAGTGCTTGGCGAATGACTTGGATACTCGGTAAGAGGGCATTACAACGGCGGACAAAGCGAGAATATTCTAGGAAATTAGGAAATAAACTTTGAGCCAATTGGTGCTTAGCTTTAAGCGTTTCACTAAAATGCAGTACGCCCCATAGGTAACAAGCGATAACTAAGCAATCTGATGTTGCGAGATGGACGTTCTTTCGGTTTTGAACCTCAAGGGGAACACTCGTTTGATAAAGCGTCTCAATGGTTGTCAGTAAATAAACAAAAACTTTTGGAAGTGTGCTATTATAAGTCATATAAGTCGTGCGCTTTCTAATGCTTAGTGGTTTAAGATTAGGATAGCACGACTTATTTATTTTCCAATGAAATTAACTAGCAATTCGGGTATAATAAAAGCATTTTTTAATATGATTACTGCTTTTATTATTTCCTCCAAAACTGTTGTTTTACCTTCATTTCCCGTAATGTTCAGAAAATTCATGAAGATATCCAAAATGATAATTTTTTGCAAATATACAGAAAAAGCAGTATACTTTTATTAAGTCTATTTAGAAAGATTTCATTGAGGTAAATATGGAAAGTGAAAATATTTTGGAAGCAAAACAAGTGAGTGTTGCC
Organism: Lactococcus lactis; assembly: GCF_029023865.1. Lineage (NCBI taxonomy): Bacteria > Bacillati > Bacillota > Bacilli > Lactobacillales > Streptococcaceae > Lactococcus > Lactococcus lactis. The sequence continues at coordinate 40,308 of NZ_CP118970.1, forward strand.
TTTCGGATTGCTGGTAAATTTCAAAAAGCAATTTATGATATTGATTTAAGTCTTAGACGTGGTGAAGTTTTAGCCATTGTTGGGGAATCAGGTTCTGGGAAATCAACTTTGGCAACTGCTGTTATGGGATTACACAACCCAAATCAAACTCAAATTACAGGCTCCATTTTATTGGATGAGGAAGAAGTGATTGGTAAAACGGGTGACTCCATGGCAAGTATTCGAGGAAGTAAAGTTGGAATGATTTTTCAAAATCCACTCACTGCGCTTAATCCATTGATGAAAATTGGGCAGCAAATCAAGGAAATGCTGGCCGTGCATGATGTTTATCCAGAAAATCAGTATGAAAGTAGAATCTTTCAACTTTTAGAACAAGTAGGAATTCCAAATCCTAAAAGAGTCGTTAATCAATTTCCCCACCAACTTTCAGGCGGGATGAGACAAAGAGTAATGATTGCAATAGCCATTGCCAATGACCCAGATTTGATTATTGCTGATGAGCCAACGACTGCTTTAGACGTTACCATTCAAGCTCAGATTTTAGACTTGATTTTAGAAATACAAAAGAAGAAGAATGCTGGGGTTATTCTAATTACTCATGATTTAGGGGTTGTTGCTGAAGTTGCTGATACAGTGGCGGTGATGTATGCCGGACAACTCGTCGAAAAAGCTTCTGTTGAAGAGCTTTTTCAAAATCCCAAACATCCATACACCCGGTCACTTTTGCGTTCAAATCCATCTGCCGAAACAGTTTCGGATGATTTATATGTGATTCCAGGGTCTGTGCCTTCTCTGTCAGAAATTGAGTATGACAAAGATTTATTTCTCGCTCGAGTGCCTTGGATGAAAGAAGAAGCTCAAAAAGTAATTTCGGAAAAAATGACTGAAATTTCTTCAAATCATTTTGTTCGAGGTCAGGCTTGGAAAAAATTTGAATTTCCAGATCAAAAATTGAAAGGGGGTAAAAAGTGAGCGAAATTCTTAATTTAAAGGACTTAAAAGTTTATTATCCTATTCGATCTGGTTTCTTTAATCGAGTGACAGATAATGTTTTAGCCGTTGATGGAGTAGATTTAACGATTCATGAAGGAGAAACTGTCGGTTTAGTTGGTGAATCTGGCTCTGGAAAATCAACGATTGGCAAAACAATTGTTGGTTTAGAACAAATGACATCAGGACAATTGATTTACAAAGGACAAGATGTCAGCAAAAAAAAGATAAGAAACCAGCTCAAATACAATAAAGATGTTCAAATGATTTTTCAAGATGCATTTTCGAGTTTGAATCCACGGAAAACAATTTACGATATCATTGCGGAGCCTATTCGAAATTTTGAAAAAATAGATGCTAATACGGAAAATAAACGGATTCATGAATTATTGGATATTGTTGGACTACCTAAACAAGCTTTAGAACAGTATCCTTTCCAATTTTCTGGAGGTCAACAACAAAGAATTGGAATCGCACGGGCAGTTGCTACTAATCCTAAGTTAATTGTGGCAGATGAACCAGTTTCAGCATTAGACTTATCTGTTCAAGCTCAGGTTTTGAATTTCATGAAGCTCATTCAAAAGGACTTGGGAATTGCATTTCTTTTTATTTCTCATGATTTAGGGGTTGTCCGCCATATGACTGATAATATTGCAGTCATGCACAACGGTCGAATTGTCGAAAAAGGAACACGAAGAGATATTTTTGATGAGCCACAGCACATTTATACTAAACGACTCTTATCTGCTATCCCTTCGATTGATGTTACAAGAAGAGCGGAAAATCGGAAAAACCGTCTAAAAGTTGAACAAGACTTTGAGGATAAAAAAGCAAATTTTTATGACAAAGATGGACACGCTTTGCCCTTAAAAAAATTAAGTGAAAGTCATTGGGCTGCTTTGCCAAAAGGAGGGGAAAATGTGGAAAGTAATTATTAGACGTATTTTATTGATGATCCCTCAATTATTTATCTTGAGTATTCTTGTTTTCTTCTTTGCTAAATTGATGCCTGGTGATCCTTTTTCAGGGTTGATTGGTCCTCATACCGACCCACATGAAGTTGAAGCATTAAGACGGGCAGCAGGTTTATATGACCCTTGGTGGGAGCAGTATCTCAGGTGGCTAGGGAATGCCATACATGGGAATTTAGGAATGTCCTATAATCTCAAAGAGCCTGTGATGACTGTCATTGGACATAGAGCGATTAATACTTTTTGGATGTCACTTTTGTCAGTTATTTTAACTTACTTATTTGCTATTCCGATGTCGATAGTTGCAGCTCGAAATGAAGGAAAATGGCAAGACCAATTGTGGTTGACCTATAATTCAATTACTTTTGGTATTCCACCTTACGTATTCTATCTCTTGATTATCTTTATCTTTGGTTATAGTCTTAATTGGTTTCCGACAGGTGGGACGGTAAGTCCAGATGCGATGGGAATAATTCCTGTTTTCTTTAGTAAGATTTATCACATGATTCTTCCGGCTTTTAGTTTGGCGGTCTTTGGAACAGTTGGAATCTTTACTTACTTCCGCTCAGGAATTTTAGATGAACAAACACAAGATTATGTACGAACGGCTCGAGCCAAAGGGGTTAAGGAAAAAGTGATTTTTAGACGTCATATTTTGAGAAATGCCTCATTACCAATTGCTTCTAATTTTGGATTTGTGATTACTGGACTCTTGGGAGGAGCAATATTTGCTGAAACAATTTTCGGCTATCCTGGCTTAGGACAACTTTTTATTACTTCAATATCTGGGCGAGATTATTCAATGATTACGGCTTTGATTTTATTAAATGGTTTTTTGGGACTTCTTGGAGCCCTCCTGTCGGATATTATCATGGCAATGGTTGACCCACGAATTCGGATTCAATAAGGAGTGAAAATGACAGAAAAAAAACACAAAAATTCTTTATCATTAGTTCACTCAATCAAAGAAGAACTAAAAAAAGATAAATTAGCGATGATTTCAACAATTTTTCTAGTTGCTGTCTTTCTAATCGTTTATATTTACTCGATGTTTTTAAAACAATCAAATTATGTTGATGTGAATATCATGGACCAATATCTGGCACCGCTGACGAATGGACATTTACTGGGAACTGATAATGGTGGACGAGATATTATCATGATGTTAATGATTTCTGCACGAAACTCTTTCAATATCGCTTTTGCAGTTACACTCATTACTTTAGTTGTAGGAAATATCTTAGGGGTAATTACGGGCTACTTTGGCGGAAGGTTTGATTTAATCTTCATGCGTTTCACTGATTTTGTCATGATTTTACCATCAATGATGATCATTATTGTTTTTGTAACTATCATCCCACGGTTTAATTCTTGGTCTTTGATTGGGATTATCAGTATCTTTAGTTGGATAGGGACAACGCGTCTGATTCGGGCAAGAACAATGACGGAAGTCAATCGAGATTATGTTCGAGCATCAAAAACTTCGGGAACCTCTGATTTTAAAATTATGTTTCGGGAAATATGGCCCAACTTGTCCACCTTAGTCATTGCTGAAGCAACGCTTGTTTTTGCTGGAAATATTGGTTTAGAAACAGGGCTTTCTTTCTTAGGTTTTGGACTTCCAGCGGGGACACCATCTTTGGGAACAATGATAAATGAAGCGACTAATCCAGAAACAATGACTGATAAGCCTTGGACTTGGGTTCCAGCAACAGTGGTCATCCTAATTGTGGTGCTTGCTATTATCTTTATCGGAAATGCACTAAGACGAGTGGCTGACCAAAGACAAGCTACAAGATAAACAACATTCAAGAGTGATAAAAATGTTTATCTATTAAAAATGGATATGATAAATTAAATATTATATTGAAGCAAGCAAGAAATAAAAAGAAATTATTGGAGAAACTAAGATGAACAAATTAAAAGTAACTTTATTGGCAAGTAGTGTAGTTTTAGCAGCTACACTCCTAAGTGCTTGTGGTTCTAATCAAAGCTCAAGTACAAGTACAAAAAAATTAAAAGCGGGGAACTTTGACGTTGCTTATCAAAATCCAGACAAGGCAATCAAAGGTGGAAATTTAAAAGTCGCATATCAAAGTGATTCTCCAATGAAAGCACAATGGTTATCGGGACTTTCTAATGATGCAACTTTTGCTACAATGTCTGGTCCTGGTGGAGGTCAAGATGGTTTGTTCTTCACAGACAGTGGATTCAAATTTATTAAGGGAGGAGCTGCCGATGTTGCTCTAGATAAAGAGTCTAAAACGGCAACGATTACCCTTCGTAAAGATTTGAAATGGTCTGATGGTTCAGAAGTAACGGCTAAAGATTATGAATTTACCTATGAAACGATTGCTAATCCTGCTTATGGTTCCGACCGTTGGACTGATTCTCTGGCAAATATTGTTGGCTTGAGTGATTATCATACGGGTAAAGCTAAAACAATCTCAGGGATCACTTTCCCTGATGGTGAAAATGGAAAAGTCATCAAGGTTCAATTTAAAGAAATGAAACCGGGGATGACTCAATCAGGAAATGGTTACTTCCTTGAAACGGTAGCGCCTTATCAATATTTGAAAGATGTCGCTCCTAAAGATTTGGCTTCTAGTCCAAAAACGACAACGAAACCATTAGTTACAGGGCCTTTTAAACCGGAAAATGTTGTTGCTGGTGAATCTATTAAATATGTCCCAAATCCTTACTATTGGGGTGAAAAACCAAAACTAAATTCAATTACTTATGAAGTTGTATCAACAGCAAAATCAGTCGCAGCACTTTCATCAAGTAAATATGATATTATTAACGGCATGGTTAGTAGCCAGTATAAGCAAGTGAAAAACTTAAAGGGATACAAGGTTTTAGGACAACAAGCGATGTATATTTCCTTAATGTACTATAACTTAGGGCACTATGATGCTAAAAATTCAATTAATGTCCAAGATCGTAAAACGCCATTGCAAGACCAAAATGTTCGTCAAGCCATTGGTTATGCTCGAAATGTCGCAGAAGTGGATAATAAGTTCTCAAACGGACTTTCAACTCCTGCAAATAGTTTGATTCCACCTATCTTTAAACAATTTACGAGTTCATCAGTTAAAGGATATGAAAAACAAGATCTTGATAAAGCTAATAAACTTTTGGATGAAGACGGATGGAAATTGAATAAATCTACAGGCTACCGTGAAAAAGATGGAAAAGAATTATCGCTTGTTTATGCGGCTCGTGTAGGTGATGCAAACGCTGAAACCATTGCCCAAAACTATATCCAACAATGGAAGAAAATTGGGGTAAAAGTGAGTCTTTATAACGGTAAATTGATGGAATTTAATTCTTGGGTCGACCATATGACGACTCCTCCAGGAGCAAATGACTGGGATATCACTGACGGTTCTTGGTCATTGGCATCTGAACCTTCTCAACAAGATTTGTTCTCAGCAGCAGCACCTTATAACTTTGGTCACTTTAATGATTCAGAAATCACTAAGGATTTAAATGATATTGATTCTGCCAAGTCTGAAAATCTAACTTACCGTAAAGCAGCTTTCGTTAAATATCAAGAAGATATGAATAAAAAAGCTTATGTGATTCCAACTAACTTTATGTTGAATTATACTCCTGTTAACAAACGTGTAGTTGGAATGACGCTTGATTATGGTGCAATGAATACTTGGTCAGAAATTGGTGTTTCTTCTGCTAAGTTGGCCACCAAATAGTTTTACTTAACTTTTGTTTACAAGTTTTTTTGTAAAAATACCCTCACTTTAGTTTTCGCAATTCTAAAGTCACAGAAGTTCAAATTTATGATTTGAGCTTCTTTTATTAAAAAAGGAGTTTGATATGACAAGGATTCAAGATGATTTATTCGCTACTGTTAATGCTGAATGGTTAGAAAATGCAGAAATTCCTGCAGACAAACCAAGAATTTCAGCTTTTGATGAATTAGTACTAAAAAATGAGAAAAATTTGGCTAAAGATTTAGCTGATTTATCACAAAACCTACCTACTGATAATCCAGAGTTGCTTGAAGCAATCAAATTTTATAATAAAGCAGGAGATTGGCAAACCAGAGAAAAAGCGGACTTTTCTGCCGTAAAAAATGAACTTGCTAAAGTTGAAACTTTAAATACTTTTGAAGATTTTAAAAATAATTTGACTCAACTCGTTTTCCATTCACAGGCACCTCTTCCGTTTTCTTTTAGTGTTGAACCTGATATGAAAGATGCTATTCACTATTCTCTTGGATTTTCTGGCCCGGGTTTGATTTTACCTGATACCACTTATTATAATGATGAACACCCTAGAAAAAAAGAATTACTTGATTTTTGGGCTAAAAACACAAGCGAAATTTTAAAGACATTTGATGTTGAAAATGCAGAAGAGATTGCAAAGTCTGCCCTTAAATTCGATGCTCTTTTAGTTCCATCAGCAAATACTTCTGAAGAGTGGGCAAAATATGCTGAACTTTATCATCCAATTTCTACTGACAGCTTTGTCAGTAAAGTTAAAAACCTGGATTTAAAATCTTTAATTAAAGATTTAGTAAAAACTGAACCTGATAAAGTCATTGTTTACGAAGATCGTTTTTATGAATCATTTGATTCACTTATCAATGAAGAAAATTGGTCACTCATTAAAGCTTGGATGCTGACAAAAATTGCACGTGGCGCTACTTCTTTCTTCAATGAAGACCTTAGAATTCTTGGTGGAGCTTATGGACGTTTCCTTTCAAATGTTCAAGAAGCAAGAAGTCAAGAAAAACATCAACTTGATTTGACTGAGTCTTATTTTAGCCAAGTGATTGGTTTATTCTATGGTAAAAAATATTTTGGTGAAGCTGGTAAGGCCGATGTCAAACGGATGGTCACTGCAATGATTAAAGTTTACCAAGCGCGTTTGTCTAAAAATGAGTGGCTCAGTCAAGAAACAGCTGAAAAAGCCATTGAAAAATTGGATGCTATTACTCCTTTCATTGGTTTCCCAGATAAATTGCCTGAAATTTATAGTCGTTTAAAAACAACTTCTGGCTCTCTCTATGAAGATGCCCTTAAATTCGATGAAATTTTGACTGCTCGAACTTTTGAAAAATTCTCAGAAGATGTTGATAAAACAAGCTGGCATATGCCTGCTCATATGGTCAATGCTTATTATAGTCCTGATAGTAATACAATTGTTTTTCCAGCAGCAATTTTGCAAGCTCCTTTTTACTCTCTTGAACAATCTTCATCACAAAATTACGGTGGAATCGGCACAGTTATTGCTCACGAAATTTCTCACGCTTTTGATAACAACGGTGCCCAATTCGATAAAGAAGGAAATTTGAACAAATGGTGGTTAGATGAAGATTATGAAGCTTTTGAAGAAAAGCAAAAAGAAATGATTGCACTCTTTGACGGCGTAGAAACCGAAGCTGGTCCAGCAAACGGAAAACTCATTGTGTCAGAAAATATTGCTGACCAAGGAGGAATTACAGCGGCACTGACAGCAGCTAAAGATGAGAAAGACGTTGATTTGAAAGCTTTCTTTAGTCAGTGGGCTAAGATTTGGCGCATGAAAGCAAGTAAAGAATTCCAACAAATGCTTTTGTCAATGGATTTTCATGCACCCGCTAAACTTCGTGCAAATATTCCTCCAACAAATCTCGAAGAATTTTACGATACTTTTGATGTTAAAGAAACAGATAAGATGTATCGTGCACCAGAAAATCGTCTTAAAATTTGGTAATCATTGAATTTATATTAATGATATATTTAAATTGAGTCAAATAATTTAGAAAAAGCACCTATAATCACAAAGTTATGAGTGCTTTTTCCACTTTTTGATATATTATAAAAAGAGTTATTGCTAGCACGGTTAGGATACCAGAGTATACTTCAAAGGTTTATATTTATTTTCTGATATAATTGGATTCCTAGAAGGTCAAATAAGTTGATCATCGAGTCCATTCAGAAAAACAGCAGAGGTGGTTTAATGCTAGAGAATGAATATTTTGTATTTACTGGCACCCTTACAACGATGACAAGAAAACAAGCACAATCAATCATTATAGGTTTAAAAGGGCATAATCAGAACGCTGTGACTAAAAAAACGACTAGACTAGTCACAGGCAATTTTCCGATTGATTTAATAAAAGGCTATCATCATTCGCATAAAATATCAGAGGCTAAGCAATCTAAACGAAAAGGACAACGAATAATGATAATGACTGAAAAAGAATTTATCGAATTTTTAGCTCAAACTTTTCAACTTCTCTCAAAAGGGTTATAATTATGCTTGTTATATTATTGATAGAGGAGGAATTATGAAAACTTTAGGAAAAGCTATTGCTAATAAAATTGCTTTAGTTTTGTCCCAATACTTCCAACTTCCACCAGGATATCTGATGGGAGTTATCCCCAATCATGTCCCCAATGACCCACGAGCTTACTTCGAGCAATTGAATGAAGAACAAAAAGTAGAATTGTTAAAAGTATGCCACAAATGGTCGGAAAAACGAGTTGAAAATATGCAATACTTAAACTGAAAACGTAAAAAGTTTATCATAATGATAAGCTTTTTGTATCTTGCTTAACTTATTGACCTTGGAGAGAATTCATATTCATTTCGCCCAAGATTCACTGAAAGCAACCTATTGCAAAGTTGGTTCAGTTCGTTGTCCAAGACAGTACTCAATATGTAATTGCAGAAAATTGGGAAAATCAACCAGCGTTAGATTTACATAACAAAAAGGAACGCTTGAAATCTTTTGTTAGAAATATCAGTCAATATCTTATCGAAGATTGTAAAATTAGTATGAGTTACTAATTATACCAAAGTAAAAAAATTAAACCAGCTTGCACCTTAATAGTTGTGAGCTGGTTTTTTAGTTTATTCTAAAACTTATTAATATATCTATAAATCGTTGTTCTTGACACTCCCCAAGAATCCGCAATCGACTTAATCGGCGTACCACTTTCTACCAAGGTTTTAAGAAGCTTTACGTCTTGCTCCGAAAATTTCTCAGGTCTTCCTCCAAGTCGTCCTCTTGCACGTGCAGCTTCTCTACCAGCGGCAGAACGCTCCAAAATAAGATTTCTCTCAAATTCCGCAAAAGCCGCAAACAAATGAAACATCAATTGTCCAGTCGAACTTGATTTATCCATTGTAATATTTTCTTGCAAGCTATGGAAGCTTACTCCTTTATCATTAAGTGAATTAACTATGCTAATTAAGTCCTCCATATTTCTTCCTAATCGATCTAACCGCCAAACAACAATTGTATCTCCAGAACGAGAAAATTCGATGGCGGATTTTAAACCAGGTCGATCTTTTTTACTTCCTGACAGATGGTCAGTAAATATTTTCTCACAATCATATTTTTTAAGACTATCTTTTTGTAAATCCAAATTTTGAAGTCCAGTTGAAACTCGTGCATATCCGATATTCATTTTATTCTCCTTTGTTCTAATTTATTGTATCATAACTTAAAAATATATATATAAATGAACATAGAATAAATTACGGGTTAATGAACGAGAAATGTAAATGATTTTGAGAGTTTTTATAACAAAAGAAGAGTGTCCAGAAAATGACCATTTTCTGAACACTCAAATATAAAAGAACATTGGGCTAAGAAGATGTATCTCATTTTGTGTCTAAATATTTGACATTAGTCCAAAGAGTGGCGATATCAATTATTCACACAGCCTATTGGTATTTTTACACTAATAAAAAACACAATGCATGGAATTCCATTTAATAGTAATGAATTTTTAAACTCTATAGGAAATAATCCCATTGAGTACGAGTATTTTGATATTCCTTTCAAAGAAGAAACACTAAAAGGCCTTGAAATCGTAATGAGTCCTATTATAAGTCAAGAATCAAAAGACCAATTAAACGATATCTTAAAGACTATTCCTGAACATACATTACTTCCTTCAAGACAAAAGTGGAGATGATAATATATAAAACTCTATAAGAATATCATTTCTAATATCTACGCTTTGTTCGTGTTACAGTCAATGGGAGCGAGGGGGTTAAACCCCTTAAAATCACTAATATTTTAGGAGTACCATCAAAATATTTAAAAGGTGTTGTTGCATACCTTGACCTATCTTCATAGAAACCCTACACATACTCCTTTACGGAAGAAGATATGCGAACTGTAAAAGATTGGATAGAGAACTACTCCAAAAATAGAGATTAATTCAATTTTCTCTTATCGCAGGGGGCGAAAAAACAAAAAAACGCCGAAGTTTTCAACTTAGACGATTTTTTTGTTTGCATTATGATATAATGATTTTTGGCGCACCTTCTTGGAGCATTACTGCCTTAGGAAGGAGGTGAATTATATGCTTCAAATTCTATTCGTAACTGTAGTTGCACCTCTTGTGGTAGGTGTTGCTCTTGAGATAATCAAGAGCTGGTTGAAAGACCAACACAACAAGCGCCACTAATTCCACATTTTTAAGCTGTCAGACTTACTCAATCTGACAGTTTTTTTGCATAAAAAAAGAGCCACAGCTCCCTGTGACCCTTTTGAATCTGTTGTGAATTAACACTCCAAATTCTATTCGTTAAACTTATTGTACAACATCTTGTCCAATTATACAACCCTTTTATTACCAAAAAATCTGTCAAGATAACTTTTTCACTTACTACTCATTGGATGACAACAATTCGCTCACCACACCTGCAATAAAGTCAGGGTGAACATTCGGCATTGCTAGCCGTTTATAGTGACCGCCTAAAGCTTCAACTTGCTCCTTACACTCAATATCATTGTCATATAAGGTTTCTAAATTATCTGCTACAAAACCAAAAGGTAAATAAATAATTTCTTCATAATTTTCTTGCGTTACTAATGCTTCTGTTACATCTTCCACATTCGGTCCAATCCATTTATCAGCTGTTCGACCGACACTTTGCCAAGCATTAGCAAAATCAACAGTGCCTTCCACTTGATTCACAATGGCTTGTGCTGCCTCTTTAATTTCATCCACATACGGATCTCCGTTTGCTAATAGACGCTCGGGTAAACTATGTGCTGTAAACAAAAATTTTTGTTTGCGGGTAGGATGCAAGGCTGCTTGAATTTGGTCAGACCAAAAAGTTAAGAAACCTGTTGCTTGCCAAAAATGATAGTGTGGATGATAGGTTACCTCTGGATGTGTTTGCAATTTAGCTTCCACTCGCTCATGATATTGATCGATGAATGTTGAACGATGAGGTGCCAATACTAAGCCATGAATGCTTGTAAAACCTTGATTTAAAATTTCTGTTAAAGTTTCTTCGATAAATGGATGAATATGGCGTAATCCATTAAAAACCTGATACTCACCAGTTCCTGATTCATTTAATTTTTCTTCAATCGCTGCTCGTTGGGCTTCTGTAATATGCGCCAATGGTGAAACACCACCAATTTCTTCATAACGCCCCACTAATTCATCATATAATGCTTGTGAAGGTTCTTTTCCATGACGAATATGGGTATAATAATCCCAAATTTCTTCTGTGCGATTTGGTGTACCATAACTCATTAATAAAACAGCTTGTTTTTCCATCTTCCCTACTCCTTATGTCGAATTGTCCACACAAAAGCGATTGTTAGCACCATTAAGACTAAAATCATTGAATGAACACCAGTTGCTTGTGTGAAATGAGCAAAAATACTCATTAATGTAATGCCTATTGTCATCCCTAATTTTTTACTAACAGATAAAAGACTTAAGGAAGTATTCCGATCTTGCGGTGAAGCTTCCACAATTAAGACCTGTAACGGTACGGTCATAATCATCCCGATTGCAATACCAAATAAAAATAGTGCCATTAAAAAAAGTGGTAAGGAAGCAACCGAGAAATACAGGATAATTAAGCTGATAATCACTGCAATCATACTATCGCGAGTGGCATGATACGCACTTTTTTTCCCAGTCCAATAACCTGCTAATTTTGAGCCAATTAATGTTCCAATGGCCATAATCGTCATAAATGAGCCCGCTTTACGCGCGTTTAATTGAAATGTCACTTCAATCATCGATGGGAAAAACGCAAATAAAGACATACTTAACCCCGTTACAATCCCTCCAATTAAACTCATCCGATATTTCGCTATCGTCCATAATTTACGCGAAAATACTACTTTTTCTTGATTTGCTTCGCGGCGTGCTTCAATCACTAAAAAACTACCAATCGTAAGACAAAATAGAATTCCATAAGCAAGTAATTCGACTAAATTACCACTAATAAATAATCGGCTTAACAATAAATTAAACGCAACTAAGGCCAAGACAAAGAGGGTGTTGCCCTTTACGTCAAATGTTTCCGTGCTCGATAAAATTTCTTTTGGTATCATGACCCATGCCACAAGGAAAATAAGGAAAATCATTGCCGCTAATACAAGATAAATAGCGCGCCAATCCTGTGTTTTAGCCAAACTGACAACACTGATAATTGGGGCCACAATCGTAGCCAATGCGACTAAAGCTCCAACATTTCCTACTTTGCCACTAACTTTATGTGTATGTATCATAAATACTCGAGATAATGCGAGTGTCAAAATAGAGCTACTGCCAAATGATTGAATAATACGTGCTACTAATAATGCCGTGAATGATGAACTAGTCGCAATCCCCACAACTCCTATAAAATAAAAGCCTAATTCCATTAAAAAAACAGTACGGTATCCAAACCGATCAATAAAACTCCCCATAATGGGCGTCGCAAAAAGTAAACCTAAGGTATAAACTGCTACCACCCAGCTTTTCTCTTGAGGACTGAGCGCAAAGGTACGTGAAATAGAAGACAAATTCGTACTCATGATACCTGAATCAAGTTGCGTAATAAATAAACTAATCAGTAATAATAAATTGATTCTGTTTTTCGACTGACTTACTGGTACATCCACTATAAAGACTCCTCTATTCTTACTTGAAATAATTTGTTATTTTTTCTTGGCTATTTAATGATACGCCCACGATAAAATAAGGAAAATCCGAATAAACACTACTTGCTTCAGAAAAACGCATTTCATAAATAATTTTTTTAAACTCTAATGGATCATTTGCAAATAAGGTTACTCCCCATTCATGATCATCTAACCCAATCGATCCGGTAATAAATTGATGAATTTTCCCCGCATATTTACGACCAATCATACCGTGTTCTTTCATTAATTCTCGCCGTTTTTCATAAGGCAAGGTATACCAATTAATATCACCCGAACGAACTTTATTCATAGGATAAAAGCAAATATATTCGTCATCCTTTGGTAATTTTGGATAAAGATGTTGCGTCGTTCTCTCCATGGCTTTTTCTGTTGTCGGTTTCCCACTATATGTTCCCAGCTCAATCACTGATACATAGCTATGTAACGGTGTTAAGTAATCAAATAATGCTAGCTGATGCCAACGATTTTCTTCAGCATTTACATCTTTTAATTCCGGACGTAAAACAAAAAAACCAATATCGCCTTTATGACCAGTCACATTCCAGACATAATGACTCCCTTTTTTGGCTTGTTCAATTTCCTCCCATTCAGTCAACAATGCGATTAATTCCGCTACAACCGCTTGTTTTTTTGGTTGTGCTACTTGATTCCAAGCTGCCCAATCCATTTGATACGTGAGATGAAGTGAATACCATCCATCTAATGTTTCTACTGCTTCAACAATCATTTATTTCCTTCCTTTCTTTATTGTCTGAAAATTCAATAGATTTTTTTCATTTTCTTCTCTCCTTAAAAACTAATATTTGTGTACATAAATAGTATATCATAGGTTCTGTTGCAAAGTTTAAAAATCAAATACAAGGATTATAAACCTTGTATTTGATTTTTAAACTTTGCAACAGAACCTGGTAGGCGATCATTTTTGTAGATGCAAATCACGAATTCGCAGCTATACCGCTTTCTTCGCGACTTCCTTTGGTAACGTCAACGCCAACAGCAAGCCAATCAGGCCCACGCCAGCAAACACAGCGAAGGTAACAGCAAAACCGCCAGCATGACTTCGCAGCGTGGTTTGCATGCCATCCAACAACACTGTGGCGAACATGACACCGGCAGAACCGAATAACTGACGAGCCGTCGTTGTAACCGCAGTGCCGTCTGCCACGAGCTCATTCGGCAAAGCATTCGCGCCAGCCGTCACTGAAGGCATCATCACAAAGGCATTGCCGGCTTCAGTCGCCATCGCCAACATAATTGCCCCAATCAGCGGTAAATGATGGGCAAAGACTGCTAACAGACCAAAGCCGCCAGTAATCAACAACATGCCAATCATGGCCACGACACGCGGTCCAAAGCGATCCAGTAGGCGCCCGCTAATTGGATTCAAAATACTCAGCAACACCGCAGCTGGCACTAAGGACAAGCCAGAAATCAACGGTGACAAACCAAGTAGCGTTTGAAAGTAAAGCGGCATCAGGATAGTGGTGACAATCAAACCGACGTATGAAATTCCGGTCAGAAACACCGCTTTAATAAACATACCAGTGGCAAAAACTCGCATTTGCAACATTGGTGGTTGGCGATTCAATTGCCGAACAACGAAAATACCAGCTGCCAGAACGCCTAAAATCAACAAACCAACCACGCCAACAGTTAAGCCTTTTTTCGACAAAGCACCCAAGGCATAAAGTAGAATTGGAAAACTTGCGGATAAAAGGAAGGACACCCAGTCCAGTTGCGTCGGTTGCAATGGCATGACAGACGCAATGGTCACCGTTGAAACGGCCAGCACAAGCAGCGAAACGACCAAGAAGAACAAGAATAAAGCGTGCCAAGGGAACCATGTCAGCAAAACACCGGAAATAATCGGACCGACTGCCAAGGCTGAGCCCATGACCAATCCCGCCGTGCCCATCACCCGACCACGCTCACTATGCGGCGTAATCGTCAGCAACACGGTCTGGAAACTCGGGAAAATAATCCCGACCGCAATCGCTTCAAGCAACCGGCCAATCATGAGCACGGTAAAACTCGGTGCCCAGATACATAAGCCTGTCCCAATGGCAAAAATGAGTTCAATCGCTTGGAAAAGCCGTCGGAAAGTAACATTATGCAACAGCCATGGGCTAACCGGAATCATCAAGGTCATCACCAACATAAAGCCGGTTGTCAGCCAAGCAACTGTATCCGCTCCTAAACCAAAAGCTTTCATAAAAGCAGGATAAGCGGTGCTTAAAGAAGACTGAGAAATTGACATCGAAAAGGTACCTGTCAGTAACGTGGCGACAAAAGCCCCGCGATGTTTGATCGTTGGAGAGTGCATATTAAAATCATCTTTTTCTATATTAGTATTGTGGGACGTTTACATTTTCATTCCCATTTTTTCATAAGACTGCATACCGCCCATCCAAATCTCAGATGGTTTGACGCCACGTTCTTTAGCCAAGGCCATCATTAACGTATCCATATCCATCAATTTATATTCTTGCTTTGGCTTGGCTGGATCGAATGTTTCAATCTGTGCCATCATGCCGCCATCTTCGTGCTCAATGATATGGCAGTGATACATATAAACCCCTGGCAAATCAAAGCGAACCAGCAGCCGAACCGTTTCACCAGGATTCACGCCAACGGTATCTTTGAAACCATGTTCATTTGGATACGGCGCATGCCCATTCCGCGACAAGACTAAGAATTGGGTTCCATGCACATGGAATGGATGAACCATTCCAGGCGCATCATTGCTATTGGTAACATCCCAGTACTGGGCTTTGCCAATTGGTTGCGTGGCATCAATCCGCTGCATGGCAAACTTTTTACCATCAATCGCAACACCTTCGTCCATCCCCTGCATCACAACGTGGCGAACTGGCAAAGCCGGGTCAACCACTGGTGCCTTCACATCGAACAACTTATCAGGCAAGGTAGTCTGATCCGGTTTGAACGCATGAATGCGGAACTTTAGCAATGGCACATCATCCGTATATAAGGTGACCTCGTCGCCTTCATGGTATTGGCCAAAATCAACGATCACTTCGGCACGCTCAGCACAAGTCAGCATCAAATGGGTAAATTTGACCGGCTCCGGTAACAGTGAGCCATCCCCGCCAATTTGCGTAAATGGCAGGTCATCGGAAAAATGCAACCGCCATTCACGGCGATTAGCACCATCCAGAAAACGCAACCGGACCTTTTGCGTGGTGACATCAAAATAGGGATTGATTGTACCGTTAATCATTGCAGTTGGCCCAGCAACACCGTCAGGATCATAATCAGCCCGGTAGTCCCACTGGTTGTTCTCATGAAAACGCCGGTCTTGCAAAATGACCGGAATATCGTCAACGCCATAGTTCCTTGGCAATGGCAGGCTGGCTTCATGGTCGTCTTTGACAATCACCATGGCAGCCAAACCATGCCAAACCTGCTCGGCTGTGGATGGGCACGGATGCGCGTGCAGCCACAAAGTCGTCGCAGGTTGTTCCAATGTGAAGTCGATATGCTTACTTTCACCCGGATAAACCGGCGCATGGCATCCGCCATCAACATAAGGGCCACTGACATTAGCCCCATGCCAATGAAAAGTGGTCAACTCAGGCAGGGTGTTTTTCAGTGTCACATGCGTATGCTGACCACGGCGATACACAATCGTCTGACCTAACAGACTGGTATTATAGCCCCACGTCTTGGTCTTCGCCCCAGGTAACAGTTGCGTTTCCCCAGCCTCTGCTGTCACCGTGTAATAAACGTCGGTCGCCGTCTCTTTATCCGGTTTCAACAACGGCGGCACATTTAAGGGCTTCTCAGGCGCATCACTGACCTCAAGCGGCACGTATCCGCCATCGTGGAGATCAAACGCTGGCTCATCAAAGAAATAGTCCGTATAGTTTTTCATCGTGATTTCCCCCTCTGACAAGAATTTTAACACTTTTTAGGGTTCTGTTGCAAAGTTTAAAAATCAAATACAAGGTTTATAATCCTTCTTGTTCTTAAGCTAATATTCCCATTAAGACCTTAATCTCAGTAGATACCGAAAATCCGAAGAGCGTTGCATTTCTTCGGTTCTTTTTGTATATTCCTCGAAGGGTCTCCATGCCCGTAATCGTGGTTGAGGCAGTTCGTAGACTTCGATAAAATTTATTGCGTCGTTTGATTGGTCGATGGTCTTGTTCTATTAAATTGTTAAGATACTTCACAGTTCGGTGCTCTGTCTTAGTATATAAACCCACACTCTGTAACTTTCTAAAGGCGGAGCCAAGAGAAGGTGCTTTATCGGTCACAATTGCTTTCGGCTCACCAAACTGTTTATGGAGTCGTTTAAGAAAGCATAGGCTGCTTGCGTATCCCGTTTCTTTCGTAACCAGATATCTAAGGTTAAGCCGTCCGCATCAATTGCACGATAAAGATAATGCCAACGTCCCTTAATTTTGATATAGGTTTCGTCCATTTTCCAAGAAGGGAAGGACGGTCTATTTTGCTTTTTCCAGAGCCGATAGAGTACTTTACTGTATTCTTGAACCCATTTATAAATCGTAGTATGGCAAACATTTATTCCACGGTCATAAAGCAATTCTTGGACTTCACGATAGCTCAAAAATTGTAACGAAGATAGTAGCCCACAGCGATAATAATGACCTCTTTTTTGAATTGTTTGCCTTTAAAATGATTCATTACTCTGTCCTCTCTGTCTTTTTTCTCAATTTTACACTAAAATAGATTTTTTGGAAAACTTTGCAACAGAACCGACAATACCACTTATTGTTGATCTTAAACTAGCGGAATTTATTCGTCGGCAACTTTATTATTGTTCACCAAAATGGTTGAAACTTCAGGAAAAATATTACCAAAGAGGTGAAAATTTGTTGAATTTGACTTTTGAACGTTCTTTTATTGCACCTTTGGGGTTGAACTTACTTGAAGTTTTTGATGATGAAATCCCTTTACATAAATTTACTCAAATTAAGCAGAATATTAATCTCTATTATGAAAACTTTTTAATAAATTTTCAGCAAAATAGCTTTAAGGCAGTCTATCCTCCCCGTTTCTATGCTATAATGAAAAAGCAGAAGAAGGATATGAATGAATGAAATTCTGCTAATAAGTTTTTAATGTGAATAAAAATTATTTTGAATAAAAAGGAGTGAGCTTC
>NZ_CP118971.1 GCF_029023865.1 Lactococcus lactis
CTAGCCCTCCGAAATATAATGAACCACTTTTTGAATTTTTTCTTCCAAATTTTCTAATTGCTTTTGATAATCAGACATCAATTCTTTTGTCTGATTATTTTTATTTTCGTTTAAATGTTTAGCAATTTGATTGATATTATTTCCGATACGTTTTAGTTCAGATTTTGTCGCAGAAATTTCAGAAATAATATTTTTATATTCTGAAAAATCAATAGAAAAAATCTCTTTATTGCAACAAGCTCGCCTTGCAAAAATAGAAAAATTAGTGATACCAGTTTTTCTCATCATAAATTTAATTCTTTCGTCTTCTTTTTCATTTACACGAAATTTTTTCTGTATACTTCTCTCACGATTTTCAATTATTTTCATCTTGTCAACCTCACAAATATCTGTAAACTCTAAAAGCTCAAAATAGGGGGTTAGTGTCTTTAGTGAACTTAGCAAGTGTGTACACACTTACAGTAAAAATAATTCATCTTTCACTCACAAAACCTAAAATTTCCAATTTTATTTTTGTTCGTTTCAGACGAATATTTTTATTTTTGGTGGTGTCCCCCAATCCCCCTTTTTGAAAAAAATTAGAGCTTAATTTCAAATTCTTTTAAGACATCTTCGTATAAATCTTTGACTTCGCAATAGAACCCTTTTTACCGTAAGTGTATATCCACTTACTAAGCTCGCTATAATACTTTATAACGTTTTTATTTACATGAGCAAAGCGAGTTTTTCCAACACGTTCAATCTGAAAGATTGGCATTTTATACCATGATTTTTCATGGTATGTAAGTGCGCCCTTAGGAAAATAATTTGAATATATTTCAGATTTTCAATCTGACTGCTCCTGTCATCGAGCAGACCAATGAAGCCTAACCAAAAGACTTGCCAACACAAACCGTTGACAAGCCTTTTGGTTAGGGATATTTTTTTATTTTCTTTTAATACCATACTTTGTTAAATATCGTTTTAGTGTACTGACTGGAATTTTAGTATGATGTTCAATTTCTTTTAAAGTATATTCTTTTGATTGATATAGATTAAACGCTCTTTGTAGTAAAGGGTCGTCTTTTTGAAAGGTACTTTTTCTTCCAGTAAATCGTCCTTTTTTCTTTGCTAACTCAATCCCTTGTGCCTGCCTTTCCTTAATTCTTTTCCGTTCGCTTTCCGCTTGATATTTGTATAATTCAACGACTAAATTATTAATTAATCGTCTCAAATTTTCGTCTTCAATCCCATTCATTGAGGGCAAGTTTAAGACTTCCAGCGTAGCTCCTTTTTGTTGAATGGCATTCATAATCTCTGTAAGGTCTTTATTGTTCCGCCCTAAACGGTCTAACTCCGTTACAATGACAATATCCCCCTCACGCAGATAGTCCAGCATGGCTTGTAATTGAGGACGTTCGGTGGATTGTCCGCTTGCTTTATCTGAAAAGACCTTAGAAACGCTCTGTAACGCTTCTAATTGTCTATCTAGGTTTTGTTCTTTGCTACTCACTCGTGCATAACCAATTTTACTCATAAATCACACTCCCTATTTTGGCAAACTCTAATGAGCCTTTACAAATCTTATTATATCAGAAAAACAAAAAAGCCCACTAGAGTGTACTCTAATGAGCTTAAAATAAATATTTCATGGCTTATCTTTTTTGCTTGAACTAAAAGTTTATTTTTTCTATAAAGTATTCCATAAACTCCAAATGCCCTATGGTATCTATCCATACTCATATTCCCCTTTTACTTTATGTAATTGTAGTTAGGTATGTTACCTGATTAAATAACTATTAGGAATAATGTTTGTTTAAATAATCTAGAATGCTATTGCGTATTTCATCGTGCTGTTTAGGATTATAAGCCGTTTCCTTTTTTTGCCAGTTAGAACTATCATACAACCACACAGGCATACGTCTTCGTTCTTCTTTTTCCCATTTAAAACGTGGAAAAACATGAGCATGTAAATAGTTATCAGTATTTCCTAAAATGTCATAATTCACTCTGATAGGATTGCAACTATGTATAATAGCATCTCCCAAAATACTCATGTCAGAAAGAAACTGTTCACGTTCCTCTAAAGGTAAGTCATTTAAAGAATTCACTTCTCTTTTTGGTAATAAAACACAATATCCGGGTAAAAACTGTACATCTCCAAAAACAGCATACCCACCTTTTAATTCTTTTATCAACATTGGATTAGTTCCATTTTTTGAAGATAAAATTCGGTTCTCGTACCATTCCATACAACCACTCCTTTTCTACTTGAATAATGATTATTATAGCAAAATATCCAATAAGCTTATTGAATAGATAAATAATTGTTTAGTTATTGTTTTTAAAAATCACTTTAATAACAACGAATGTTATATCACCTGCTCTTTCCTATAATTATAGTTACAATTAAAGTTATAACTTTAATTAAAGTAGTCTTTATTCTTCTTGAAATGCTCTACTAAGGCTTCTCTTATAACAGCCTTTGCTCCGCCTTGAAGTTTGCCTTTCTTTTTTCCTGCTATTTTGATTGCTTCTTTGAGTGCTGGTTCCATTGCTACTGAATAAATCACTTGTTCATATTCAGCTTGTTGTTTCTCAATTTCTTTTTCGTACTCTTCCCATTTTTTGTTTTTTGAACTTTCTTGTAAAAAACTTTTTGGTTGAGTTAGTCCATCTATTTTTTTTGATACTTCTACTGCTTTTTTAAATTCTGGTTTTGCCATATTCTTAATACCCCAATTCTTCTACTAGATTTTGATAATATTCTTGTGCTTTTAAATATCTTTTATCATTGACTAACGCCAAAGGTAATTCATAGATAGATACGGCTTCTGAAAAGGCAATTAAGTTAGGTATATATGTTTTTGTCATATTTATATGGTGACTATCTGCTACTTCTTGTAAGTTTTCTAGCATGAATTTATGCGTTTTGGTATTCATCTGTGTTTTTGTTGGTACAATATGGCGAACAGTTACTTGTTTATCATCTGTAATTTTCAACGTGGTTTCAGCATTTTTAACAGCATAAGTTTCTGGTGTTGCGACAACAACTAAATCATCAACTATTTCTACGATATTTTCCAAAATAATATCTACTGCTGGCGCCATATCAAAAATGATATAATCATACTCTTTTCTGATAGGGTTAATGAAGTTTTTTAAGTGCTTGTTTCGTATTTTAGGGTCTTCTGATGAAGTTAGAATAATGAAGTCTGATAATGATTGATTGCTAGGTATTACATCTAAAAAATCATTGATTTTAATAAAATATTGAGAGGCTTCGCTTGCTGTCCAGTTGCTACTTAGATAAGCACCTAGTGTTGTTTGTAAATCGTCTGAATCCACGCCAAAAGTTAAACTGGTATGACCTTGAGGGTCTCCGTCAATCAGTAAGACTTTTTTCTTTTGTAACGATAAAACCCCTGCTACATTTGTGGCTGTTGTCGTTTTCGCAACCCCACCTTTATTATTGTAAAACGCTATAATCTTTGCCATAGGTTGACCTCCTTCGTTTATCTAATAACAACTATACCATGTTATAACTTTAATTACAATTATAACTACAACTATAGTCTAATCATTCGCCACGTAACTTTTTAATAATTTCTTCTTTCAAACGTATTAATTCTTCTTTTTCACTTTCAGTCGTTGTATTCTGATATGCTGGTAAAAAGTCTTTCGCTACTTCTTCAAGCGTTCTAGGTTTAGGCTTTTTATAATTAGCTCGTTCTGGTTGTTCAAGGTCTTGTAATTTTACAGTTGGCAGGTATTGTTCAATTGCTTTTTTGAGATACTTAGCTATATTGCGTTTTGAATAGGCTTCTTGTTTAGATCTCACATAAGAGAGGTGGTCTTTGACCCCATTCAACCCTCGTAAGGCTTTCAGCTCGTCATAGAGAGGGTACACGTGCGCCTGCAATCCTGCCATAAGTGACGTATCGGTCATTTCATAAGGACTTAATAGCATATTATCCAACAAAAGTTTCGTGTATTTACTTTTTAATGCTTTCCCTGCTAAAAGTTCTTCTGCTTGTTCTTTATTTGCTTTATCCTGCAAATAAATAGGGTCTTGTTCTTCCAACTTGTAGAAGTCATTTCGTGCGACTGGTTTCTTCGTGATATGAAAGACAATAGAATCAATCGAACGTCCTATTTTAATCTTGTCATAAGACACATTAAAAGAGGTATATTTGTTAATTTCTTCTATTGGTTTTTTTAGCACCCATTTGTCAAAATTTCTAAAGTCTTTATACTCATTAACGGTATCAGACATTATCCTCAATTCTTTAACCAATATTGAGGGATTGCGGTAGCTTTCCACTTGTTCGGCTCGCCGTCCTCCCTTATTGCTGTAATGCTCGTATTGGTTATAATTCATAGACAACCATTTATAAAGAATAATGCTGTACTTACTATTTAAGTCTACAAGGTCAGACAAAGCATATTGCGTGAATTTTTCTTTCAGCTCAATCAAATAAGGCATAATTTCACGATGAAATTCTATTTTTACTTCGTCATTGTAGCTATTCCATTCTACAAAAGGGATAGGAACAATACTTTTCATGTTATAACCTTTTCCTTTAACTTCTTTAATCTGAAAAAAAGCTTGCTTTTGCATTTTTTCAATGGCTTCTTTAAAGCGACTATGCTTGTCGTTGTCAGATACTTTAAAAAAAGCAAATAGTTCAGTCTTTGATAATAAAATCGTATGGTCTTTGGGTGGATTGTCCGTATCAATACAAGATACGGCTAATTCAAAAATTTTTAAAGGAACTTTATCCATTTTGGCAACGGATGTGATGAGGTCGTTATGTTCCACGATTTTTCGTTTTTCGATTTCTTTCAAGGGATAAACCACCTTTTTCTCGTTTAATTCATTGTTATTTGGTATAATAGACATAGTAATTGCTCCTTTGTGAGTGATTTTGGTTAAGCATGAAGAAATGCTCTGCAAAAAGTTTTTTCTTCATGTTTTTATTATATCAAAACAAGTGTAGCATTTCAAATGTTTTCTACACCTATACACAGTTTTTTCTACACCTATACACAGTTTTTTCTACACCTATACACAGTTTTTTCTACACCTATAAACTCGAATTACCTTGAAAACACTGACTTTTTTTCCACGCAAAAGAACAAAAGATTAAAATATATATGATAAATATATAATAGGCTTCGCCTATTTTTTATTTTTTTCAAAAATGTAAAACCAAAGGTCAAAGTCATCAAAAAAGGAGTGAGCGAAAACCACGCTCACATTTTACTTGCAGCGTTCACTTCGTTCACTCGCTAAAAGAAAAGATCAAAACCACTTTTAGGAATTTATTGGATTCCCTCTAATTGCTCATATAAGCTGTTTTAACTGTTTGATTAGCTAAATACACATATCATGCAATCAAGCGTCTTACAGACGGTCAGGGCAAGCCCTAAACAACCCTTAAATGGAAAACCGATACTTTGTTTAACTTGTTTTTTACAAGTTATAACAAACTATTCAATTCAAAATCAATTTAAACCCACTTAAAAGCTCGTTTAAGCATTCTTAATGCTCCCTTTGAACCAAATAGACAGTTTCGAATTAAAGTCGCTTAAATCGAGTTTTAGAGCGTTTTAAAATAGAATGATGAAAAACTAAAGAGTTTCAAACGCTGGTCGGCTTGTTTCGTTAAAAAAGAGTGCAATGCGCACTTACACATCACTCTAAAAACGAGTGATGTAATGGCTAAAAATCGTGTATTAGAAGTTGCTTATCGCAACAACAAAATTTCATGATAGTAGCATCTCTTAAATGAGAATGAGTGAGTCTTTGTTTAAATTTGTGATACATTTTTCTGATCCATCAAGAACTTCCTCAAAGATAAAATGCCTCAGCGCTCATTCCTCAATCGCCCTTTGTCATTGATTTTGTAATAAGCATTGCGCCCTATTCGGTTACAATCCTCACAACAAAATAGAAAATATAAACCCATAAATACTGCAAGCTATCACATTGTAATACAAATCACTTCGTTCTTGTATTACAATGTTGCTTGAAAAGGGGGAAGTTTCACTTTCCCCTTTTATCCCCTTTGGATTGTGTCGATTTGCTTTACGCAAACGCCACCTACCCATTTTATAAAAATAAAATGGGCAAAAGATCTTTCTTTTTGTCATACAAAAAGAAGAAAAAAAGAGACGATTTTCTTCTTCCGAAAACGTCCCTCTTTTTCCTAAAACCATGGATGAACGAACAAAAAATCTCTCGTATTTTGTTTGTTCATCCACTAAAAATATGCGAACAGTATGGCTTCATTCAATCCTGTTCTTACAAGTCAAAAGCATCGAATCGTCCAAGGACGATTCAACAAAAAAAGTAGTCGTTTTTGGACGACTACTAAGTTCTAAACATTCATTACCCAAAATCAATTTGGTCTAACATCGTTTCTCGACTAGCTTGATCTAATCCAAGATACGTTAAGGTCATGGATTCACTTGAATGGTTTAATAAATGCATAACTAAGCCAATAATAGTTTGACTGGGTATAGACCCGATAAGCGCCTGTTTTACGCATGGTATGCGTTCCTAGATAGTTAATTCCTAAAAGATCACCAACTCGTGCCATAATCTTATAAAACTGTTTCTCGGTAATAGGACGATCAGGACGAGAAGTTGAAGGAAATAACCACTCTGAATTCATGTTTTGTTGGATTAGCCATGCATGATAAAGCATTAAATCTTGTTGGACAGGTTTTAAATATAACGTATTTCCCTTACCTGTTTTTTGATCATGAATAAATGCAGTTTGTTTGACTGTTCCATCAAGATTAAAGACATCTGTTTTCTTTAATTTCATGACATCACTTACTCTTAACAAGGTCGCTTTCCCAACTTGGAAAATTGTATAGTTGCGACGACCAGCACGAAAACTATCAAGTAGTGTATCCTGCACCATTTTTAAGATATTTGAATCTTTGATATTTTTAAAAATTTTTGTACATTTTTGAAGTTAGGTCAAGTAATACTCCAAGAAGTTCATTATGATCACTAATCATATCAAATAATTGGTCTTCTGTTAAAACACCACATTTTACTGGGATTTTTTCAATTTCCATATATTCAAACCATTTTTCACTACCATAAAAATTTCTTAATTCAATATAGTTATTGTAAATTGAGTTAAATTTTTCAACACTATCAATTAAATTAGTTAAGACTGGCATAAAAGTGTCATATTTGTTTTCCATTTGTTGAATCAGCTCTATATCTTTGTTATCCATTTGAGAATCCTCTCTTTTTTAGCAATTATCTCAAAAAGCAATTTTTAATGCAATCATTAGTATTTAATAAAGACCCGAATTGCTAGTTGATTATTTATATTAGGATTAATTGCTACAATCATTTCGATACAGAAAAGAAAAAATGTAAGGATACAGTCACTATTATGGCAATTCCCTCTATTAATTATTTCTGTATTCAGTATTTTTTATGGGCAAGATATTTTTAGTAAAATATGGGAATGCTTATTAGTAATAGCCTTGATTGTAAGTATATATAATGAGTTACGAAGAATAAAAAAATAGACTATATTTTTCAAACTAGAAAGACAAAAAGCACCTTTTGAAAGGC
Organism: Lactococcus lactis; assembly: GCF_029023865.1. Classification (NCBI taxonomy): domain Bacteria; kingdom Bacillati; phylum Bacillota; class Bacilli; order Lactobacillales; family Streptococcaceae; genus Lactococcus; species Lactococcus lactis. The sequence goes on from NZ_CP118971.1 coordinate 7,589, forward strand.
GCTTTTCTAATTCAACCTTTTTCATAAATAATAAGTTCAGTACACTCCCCTTGTTTTAAATAGATTTTTGTTTTAACGCAATTTGAAGTCCAGTTGAAACTCGTGCATATCCGATATTCATTTTTTTCCTTCATTTTAATTTATTGTATCATAACTTAGAAATGTGTATATAAATGAACAAAGAATAAATTACGGGTTTATGAACAATAAAAGTAAATGATTTTAATAATCTTAATAAGAAAAGAAGAGTGTTCAGAAAATGACCATTTTCTGAACACAATATAAAAAAAGAAAAACAATTATTAACGCTTTTCTTTTTTATGTCTAATTATTTGATAATAGTCCATACGTTTGTTACTCTAAAAACTAGACTTAACGTCAATCATTAGTGTAAGATTTTATTATTATTAAAATACCAGGAGATAAACATGAGGAATAATGTTGAGAAGAAAAAAATAAAAAAACAAAACGTGATGCAGAAATATGATTTGATAACTAAAGAACCTATTTTTCAAAAATTTAAAACAAATAACAAACAACTTTATAAACAAAATATTGATTTAAGAAATGCTGTTTTGAGAAAACCACTAAAAAAGTTAATTACATCAGATGAAATGATGGTTGAGCAAAACAATCAGTTTTACGGTATTACGATTAATGATACTTTAGTCGCAACATTTTCAAGTTATCCAAAAGATTCTGATATGGTTCGATTAGTATCCTTTGCTGTTGATGCTCAACATCAACAACAGGGACTGGGATCGCGTTTGTTAAGCTGGGCAATTGATGATTTTCGTAAGCAAGGATATTATCGAGTGAGCTTGTCAGCACGGGCTTCGGCTCACAATTTTTATTTGAAACAAGGATTTAAAGATACTAGAGAACCACAAATAAATCACTATCTGAATGTAGTAGACTTTGAAATGCAGTATATTATTCCAACACGGAACTAAAATGTGAGGACATAAATTTTAACTAATTAAAGCAAATCTACCAATATTGTTAAAAGTGATTTAATTAGTTAGTTCTATTCACGGATAATCTACATGGTTCTGTTGCAAAGTTTTCCAAAAAATCTATTTTAGTTCAAATTGAAGAAAAAATACAGATAGCTGAGATAGATAAGTTATCTTAAAACTACAAATTCTGTTATATTTCAAAAAGAAAAGCATTTATATAAATGCTTTATTTTTTATAAATTTGTAAAAAACAGCCCCTATAATTATATATTTTAAGTATAAGGGCTGTTTTTGCTTAATTTCTTAGGGGTTATTATCTAATTATAGACCCTATATCGAGTTAAAATTATTTCAATGTCCAATTTTTTTATATTTTATCTTTTGGATCACATAGAAGATACTTCCAATAATGAGGGATAGTATTATCCATCCGAGTAATATTGTAATTAAAAAGATAAAAATAGCGAGTGCTCGATTGTCCAAATCTAAAAAACTCGATTTAAGGTCTTGAAAAGTACTTTGATTAAAAATTACTTTTATTAGTACATTTAGAGTCATAATCCCTAATAGAAAAAAACTCGTTTGTTTAATACATCTAGTAAAATTTGGTTGTTCTTGTTTCATAAGAAATCTCCCTTGCTTATACAAACATTTTTTGTAGAAATCCTTTTTTCTGCTCTTTGAGAAGATCTAGCTTACACTGATGAAGAGCGATAGTGTTATCCAGCTGCTTGAAAAATGAACCGATTTTATTCTGTTCTTCAAGTTTAGGAGTTAGAAAATTCATCATAGAAAAGTCTTTTCCTGTAATTTGATTGATAGTGGCTCCCAAACTTTTATGAACTTCTTTTTGAAAATTATTAGTACTCAATAATGCATTAATATAATCCCCATTTTCTCCTCGAAAAGCGGACATAAATGCTCCGATTACCGTATGAGGCATTTCTTTGGTAACAATAGCGTGTTTCCCAATTAGAGATCTACTTCCATTTCGTACAACTACAATAACATCACCAACTTTTACATTATTTGAATTGACGACATCAGGATTGACATAGACATTGTCAGCATCAATAAGTTGATCGTTTTTTACATTCGATGACCGTAAAACGAATGTGCCTTTATCTTGTACATCAGTTGGACTATATGTTAATCCGGAATAGCTATAAGTTACATCGGTTAACTTACGCTCTTCCCAATCATCCGTAAATCCCGGAAACCTTAATTCTGGAACTTTCTTTTTAACTGAATCATCTATTTTCGCCATAGTCCCCACCATTTTCTTGGTTTTTCTTGTTCTTCTATCCTTTTTTGATCTTTGATTTGTTCCTGCAAATTTTCCAACTTCTCTTTAAGAGCGTTCACTTCATCTTTATATTGATTGTCTAAGTGTTTGCATTCTGTTTCCTCTGGGGGCATTTTAAGGGCTTTTAAGTCATTGATTTCTGCTTTGTATTCTTCCAGTAATTTTTTATCTTGTAAGGCTAAACGCTGTTGCTGGTCTAACAAATTTTGCATTTGTGAGATTTGAGTGTCTTTATTTTCTAGTTGCTTATCTTTAACAGATAATTGCTGTTCCTTTTTATCTAATTGTTCTTCTAAAAAACATATTAATTTAGTCTGTGCAGTATCATTTTGCAGTGTTTTTGCAGTCTGTGCAGTATCGTTTTGCAGTGTTTTTTTTAGTAAAGAGTACCCTGCGTTATTAATTACTAAGGTATTATTACCTTTAATTTTTATTGTTTGAACAAACTTTTCTCTAAAATCTTTATCTATTTTATTTCTTATCGTCTGTTTTGATACGCCTAACTCGTCCGCAAGTTCTTTTATGGTTTTTAAATTCTCACTCATGATAAGTCCTGCCTTTTAACCGTTGGTAGGTATTGTTCAATTGCTTTTTTGAGATACTTAGCTATATTGCGTTTTGAATAGGCTTCTTGTTTAGCTCTCACATAAGAGAGGTGGTCTTTGACCCCATTCAACCCTCGTAAGGCTTTCAGCTCGTCATAGAGAGGGTACACGTGCGCCTGCAATCCTGCCATAAGTGACGTATCGGTCATTTCATAAGGACTTAATAGCATATTATCCAACAAAAGTTTCGTGTATTTACTTTTTAATGCTTTCCCTGCTAAAAGTTCTTCTGCTTGTTCTTTATTTGCTTTATCCTGCAAATAAATAGGGTCTTGTTCTTCCAGTTTGTAGAAGTCATTTCGTGCGACTGGTTTCTTCGTGATATGAAAGACAATAGAATCAATTGAACGCCCTTTTTTGATTTTGTCATAGGTCACATTAAAAGACGTATGGGCGTTAATTTCTTCAATTCCTTTTTTTAACACTCTATTTTCAAAATGGGGGAAATGTTTGTGTTCATTTACTGTATCCGTGATAGTGCGTAATTCTTTGACTGTGATTGAGGGGTTGCGGTAGGCTTCCACTTGTTCGGCTCTCCGTCCCCCTTTAAAGCTATAATGCTCGTATTGGTTATAGTTCATGGATAACCATTTATAAAGAATAATGCTGTACTTACTGTTTAATTCTACAAGGTCAGATAAAGCGTATTGCGTGAAAGATTGTTTTAAGTCAATCAAATATGGCATAATCGCTTGGTCAAAACGAATCATGACTTTATCGTCATAGTCCGTCCATGCTACTTCTGGTATTGGCAAAATTCTTCTAAACTTGAACCCTTTGTCTTTTTCTTCTCTGATTTCAAAAAAAGCTTGTTCTTGCACTTTTGCTATCGCTTCTTTAAAACGATGATGTTTGTTGCTATCGTCCACCTTAAAAAAAGCAAAGAGTTCAGCTTTTGAAAGATAAATGGTATTGTTCTTTGGTGGATTATCCGTATCAATACAAGACACTGCCAACTCAAAAATCTTTAAGGGCGTTTTATCCATTTTAGCAACGCTGGTAATCAGGTCGTTATGTTCAACAATTTTTCGTTTCTCAATTTCTTTCAAAGAACACACTGTCCTTTCATTGTCTTGATAGTTGTTATAAGGGTATTTTTTTGCTATACTATTCATGATAAATACGCTCCTCTGCGTGTTTTGGCTAAGCATGAAGAAATTCCCTCAGAAAGAATTTTTCTTCATGCTTTTATTATATCACAAACAGTACATTTTGTGATATAATTGTACTGTATACATAGTTTTTTGTGACTGTATACATAGTTTTTTGTGACTGTATACATAGTTTTTTGTGACTGTTTAATTTCTGTAACTAGCGGAAACACTGACTTTTTTTCACGCAAAAGAAATAAAAGATTAAAATATATAAGATAAAATAAATATAGGCTTCGCCTTTTTTTTTATTTTTTTCAAAAATGTAAAAATAAAGGTCAAAGTCATCAAAAAAGGAGTGAGCGAAAACCACGCTCACATTTTACTTGCAGCGTTCACTTCGTTCACTCGCTAAAAGAAAAGATCAAAACCACTTTTAGGAATTTATTGGATTCCCTCTAATTGCTCATATAAGCTGTTTTAACTGTTTGATTAGCTAAATACTCATATCATGCAATCAAGCGTCTTACAGACGGTCAGGGCAAGCCCTAACAACCCTTAAATGAAAAACCGATACTTTGTTTAACTTGTTTTTTACAACTTACAACAAGCTATTCGACTCAAAATCAATTTAAACCCACTTAAAAGCTCGTTTAAGCATTCTTAATGCTCCCTTTGAACAAATAGACAGTCTCGAATTAAAGTCGCTTAAATCGAGTTTTAGACCGTTTTAAAATAGAATGATGAAAAACTAAAAAGTTTCAAACGCTGGTCGGCTTGTTTCGTTAAAAAAGAGTGCAATGCGCACTTACACATCACTCTAAAAACGAGTGATGTAATGGCTAAAAAACGTGTATCAGAAGTTGCTTATCGCAACAACAAAATTTCATGATAGTAGCGTCTCTTAAATAAGTGAGTCTTTGTTTCAATTTGTGATACATTTTTCTGATCCATCAAGAACTTCCTCAAAGATAAAATGCCTCAGCGCTCATTAGTCAATTGCCCTTTGTCATTGATTTTGTAATAAGTATTGCGCCCTATTCAGTTACAATTATTATAACAAAATAGCAAATATAAACCCATAAATACTGCAAGCTATCACATTGTAATACAAAGCACTTCGTTCTTGTATTACAATGTGGCTTGAAAAGGGGGAAGTTTCACTTTCCCCTTTTATCCCCTTTGGATTGTGTCGATTTGCTTTACGCAAACGCCACCTACCCATTTTATAAAAATAAAATGGGCAAAAGATCTTTCTTTTTGTCATACAAAAAGAAGAAAAAAAGAGACGATTTTCTTCTTCCGAAATCGTCCCTCTTTTTTCTAAAACCATGGATGAACAAACAAAATACGAGAGATTTTTTGTTCGTTCATCCACTAAAAAGAACTCCCTAACGGTCGTGGCTACTTTGTTTAGTCTAAACGCTTTAAATAGTCCTACAAGCTCATAGTTTGCATTCTAAGCGATTTTAAACGTGAGTTAGTAATAATTATCATGGATAAAAGAAAAAGCCCTTAAATAGGCTTGTATGTAATTGACTAAAACGTACAATTTCAGCTTTTAAATATGACCCTTATTTATGACCTGCTCTAACCTCACTATTCATCAGCATGCTAAAAATAGGTCAAAACTGTTAAGTTATGAACTGTTCCGTTCCGTTCCGTTCGATTGTTTCGGCATATAAATCACTGTCATTTTTT